>JAGKTB010000321.1:0-4333 GCA_018993145.1 Flavihumibacter sp. | reverse complement strand
TACGGGCCACTTCTACCAGCATTCGTTCTTTAATCGAATACTTCTGACGGGTTTTTTCATTTTGGATGAACATGAATCCACCATGACCTTCCCGCAAAAAAACTATTACGGTGGCAAATTCAGTTTCGGATCCTTTTACCTGGGAATCAGTGCCAATGCAAACCTTGAGCCGGTAGCCTTGTTCGGTTTCTCTCCGGATGGCTCTTTCTACAGCTTCACGAATCGGAAGATCGATCGTGTCGCCGTTAAATTTTCTCCATAACATATAAATGGGTTTACCCAATTTACCAAAAAACCCTTTTATATATACAGTTTGTTTGTGTTATGTAAAAATTAACTCAGTATTGGCCGGTGCTTAGCAAAACAAGTGTGCAGGCCTCCTGCGGATAGATCTGGTTTTCCCTTGCAAGCCGCGCCAACTCTGGATTTTCTGCTCCTGGATTAAAGATGATGCGCTTAGGCTTCAGCGATAGTATATATGGTATGTATTCCTCCTGGTTTTCTTTTGAAAGATATAGTGTTACGGTATCAATTTCTTCCAGCTTTGGAAGGTCGGCTTGGATGGGAACTTCATTTACCCTACCAGGCCGGCGGCCAATGGCCACTACCGGATGATGGTGGTTTACCAAGCTCTGTATGGCAAGGTAACTGTACCGGGTTGGATTTTCAGAAGCTCCCAGTACCAGTGTTTTCTTAGGATCCGACATGGTTTGTTATTTTATCAGTTTAATCAGGTTACCCCAGAACCAGCTCTCGTCCGCTTTAACCAGGGAGTCCAATGATTTATCTGCCTGGCCCACAAATTTCTGAATGTTTTCAATTGTATCCGTGAATGCTTTTGCTTCCCGGTTTTTCTTATCCCCTTCCACTGCCTGTAACTGCTGCAGCACTTTTAAGAGCGGTTCCAATTCCCGTTTTTTTCGCTCCTTTACAATCTGCCGGAAGACTTTCCAAATATCCTTTTCTGCCAGAAAAAATTCTTTACGCTCTCCAGGAATAATCACCCGATCCACCAGTCCCCAGTCAATCAGTTCCCGGATATTCATGTTCGCACTGCCTCTGCTGATACTTAGCTCTTCCATCAGATCCTCCTGGCTTATGGGATCCGGTGTTACCAGGAGCAGCGCATGGATCTGGGCCATGGTTTTATTTATGCCCCATTGCGTGGCAAGAGAACCCCAGGTCTGAATAAATTGCGCTTTTGCTGCTTCCAGTTTCATATGGCAATTTACCGAATCCTTCTAATCTTTCAATAGTTATTGAAAGATTTAACTAATAGGGAGGGCAATCCAGGCCCCGGTCCTTTTTTTCACCGGTCACGCGTTTACCCGGACGGATATTTATGGTGATATACCCCCCTCCATTTGCCATGGATGTTTTTCCAAATACATTACCCAGGTTATGCACTCCCAGCAGCAGGGGCCCCACCTTTATGGCGGCTCCTACCCAAAACTGGTTCTGCGCATTGTAGAGTAAAGGCAGATAAGCACCCAACCTACGGGTTTCCCAACGGGGTGTCAGCCGTATGGCATTCATATTTCTGACATAGAGCCGCTGATCATCCAACAGATTGATAACGTTAACACTCAATTCAGCATTCACATAGAAGGCACTGCTGATAAACCGATCCACATTTAAAACCAGTCGGGTTGGAGTCCAGATCCGGAAATCTCCGGATAAGGTGCGCGCATCAAAAACCGCGTCCACCGAATCTGTAAATGCCTCCATATTGGCAACACCTTCCACAAAAGCCTGGTCGATACGGTCTGCGTTTAAGCCGGTTACAGGAATTCTTCCGGTTCTGCTATTGTTACTATACCGGTAAAAAGCATACCCAAGGTCAAGAACAGATGCACCAATTTTCCAGTCGTAATCATAATAGGTCTCCTCATCCTCCATAAACCCCGGATCACCTGCCGGCTTGATAAGTAGTTCCAGTCCGGCATCCAGTGATAATCCCATACGCGTCGCCGTTAGTACTTCGCGAAGATTGCCCATTGTTGAACGATTGGAATTCCAGCGGTCAATATTGGATGAATAACCATAGGCAAACTGTCCCTCCCGAAGAGCATACTGAGGTTCCCCGTTTACAATGGTGCGTTCCCGATACATGCCATCCAATTGCATCCGACCACCTCCAATTCCACGGTTAACTTTCATCGTTAGTCCCGCATTGATACGAAAGCCCGGTTCATCAAATAAGGTTCTGCCAATTGCACCATATAACTCTATCCAATTGCTGGTGCGGATGCTCGCCTCCAGCGGGCTATTTCCCGGATTAAGCGCAAATAACTCATTTGCTGTTTCAATACTATCCACATAGTTGTAAGAAGACGTACGGATATTGGCGAAGGATCTCAGGTTGGCGCCAAATGCAACTACAGTCTTTTTCCCGAGTGCGATACGTGTATTGAGCAGGTTCAGATTCAGCTGTTCGTTACCCTTGCGCGCATACTCACCACCTGTTATAAAAAATTCAGAAGCTGTTGGAGAAGACAGGAGTGAATAATTCACCACCTTAATGACATTGGTCTGGTATTTCGCCTGTAAGCCTGCCAGCGTAACGTCCCAGGGGTAAGGAATATTCACAATAGATGCCGGATTGTTATGCACACTGAGTGCTCCTGCATAATTGGATCCGCTGATAGCGTGATAATCCTGAGCCGAAGCTTTGATAACACCTACAGCCAATGCAACCAATAGGATCGTACCCTTCATAGCTACGGATATCCTGCTCATACGTAATTTTTTCCGTGAGTTTTTCCAATCAGCCACCTCGTGAGTCCCGGAAATTTGTTTCCTGCGAAAATAAGACCTTTTGATAACCAGGGGTCACCAAAAAAAGATTGGATCATTCTGCCTGCACGTAACCTGGATGAAAAAGAACGCCGCCAGTTTTTTGTATAGAGAGTTTCCATTTCAGTTCTGGAGCAGGTGCCCTCCAGAAAAGGCAGCGCCGCCTGAACAGCCAGATAACTGGCATGTAAAGCCATACTCATTCCATTCCCACAGAGGGGGGTGATCAGGCCGGCAGCATCCCCCACCATCAGCACATGATTTTCCACCTGCGATTTTGGTGCAAATGATACCTGGGCAATACTCAATGGTTCCTGCCTTATTTTTTTTGCATCCCGAAATAAATTGTCGAGATAGGGATTGACCGACAGGATTGTTTTTTCCATTTGTTCAATGGAATTATTACTCAGTCCCAGGTTATTGGCTGTTGTTAAATAACAAAGACAATACTGTGCATCTTCGATCCGGCTGATGCCACAATAACCATCTTTAAAATTGTGAAGACTGATCAAATCTTCCGGATCATCCCATTCAATATGATATTTAATGCCAATAAAATTATTGAGCTTGCCCGGTTTTTCAAGTGCAAAGGAACGATTCATTTTCAGGTCAAGAGAAGATCTTTTACCAAAACAACCCATTACAAGCCTCGACTCCAGCAACAATCCGTTTATCTGCACTTCCATCCAGCCATTCCTATACCGGATATCCTGCACTTTTACACCTTCCATTATGGTGGCTCCCGCCAGTTTGGCCTGACTTGCCAACAGGGCATCCAGCCGGTAGCGACTAATACCAAAACCTCCGGGGTCCAGGTCTGAAATCAGAGAACTCCCATCCTGTGCAGTTATACGAAGGCGCCGGATTTCAGGCAATTGCAGAGAACTAATGGGTATTCCCAGGCGCTCCAGAAAGGGCCGGCTTTCCTCACTGATATATTCACCGCAAACCCGGTGAAAAGGATAATAGCTTTTTTCTATCAGAGCTACCCTATAGCCTTTATCTGCCAACTGAATGGCAGCCGACAAACCGGCAAGCCCCCCTCCGGCTACAATTACATCATACCGATTTGAATCCTGCATTGCTGTTTTTTTTAACAATGATCAGCCACCTGAATGCCCAACGCCATTGGATTTCAACATCGGTTATACCAGCCAGGTGAAATAAACGCTGCCAGTCTTTTCGTTTAAACCCCCTTCTGACTGACAAGGGTGCATCATGACGAACCAGGCGCGATTGGGAAAATAATGAGGTAAGCAGGCGAATACTCCAATAGGCAATCGGATGCCGATGCAGATCATTGATTACAAAGCCGATTTGGGAGTTTTCGTACATCCATCTCAGTTGGACTACCAGTTCTTCGTCAGTAAAATGATGGCAAAAAAGGGAGGAGAAAATAATAGCGGGACGAACTGAGGTATTCACCAGGCGGTAATCCGATTCCAGGTACTCCGCCTGGGGAAAAGCGCTTCGGGCATAGGTTATACAAGCCGGATTAATATCTACTCCCATGTATCGTACGCCATCTTTTGGTAAG
>JAGKTB010000021.1:0-5705 GCA_018993145.1 Flavihumibacter sp. | reverse complement strand
CATTTTCAGCCCAGATAACCCTTCCATAATGATCTCCATCATACCGGGTAATGGCACCCCCAACAGTAATGCCGGTTCCTTTCTTTTTGTACTGAACCGAATAGATGCCTCCATAGAAATAATTATCCAACCAAAGCTGCCGGATGAGATCTGTACTGGTAACCGGACTCCCATTGATTATTGGGTAGTTCAGTCCATAATCCTCATAATCTTCTCCTGCTTTGTATTGCTCATAGTAACCACGACCGCGGGTCAGGAAGGCAGCAGTATTAAAGGAAAGCTGCTCTGATACGGAGTGGTTAAAGAAGAGTTGATAATGATCCTGCTGGTAATTATCCGTTTCATTGTTGTAAGGGCTGCCTGGCTTCTCAGTACCCGCACTGTTAAACCTACGGTTGGGACCTCTTGCCTCTGATTGAAGAATACCATTCCAGGCCTGGTAGGTTTTCTCTTTACCAGAAAACACATTGAGTCGCAGACTTGATTTCTCCGTGAGATAGGCACCCGAAAGATAAAAGGATTGCAAATCGGTACTGGCCCGGTCTACATACCCATCGCTGTTGATCCGGGATAGGCGGGCATCTATCGTAAAATGATCTCCTATTAGTCCGGAACCCAGTTTCACCGTGTTTTTCCAGGTATTAAAAGAGCCGTAACTGTTGTTGATTTCTGCATATCGTTCCTCACGGAACTCATTGGTGCTCAGGTTCAGGGTGGCGCCAAATGCTCCGGCACCATTGCTGGAGGTACCAACCCCGCGCTGCACCTGGATGCTCCCAACGGAAGACGCAAAATCAGGCAGGTTAACCAGGAACATACCCTGGCTTTCGGCATCATTATACGGAATGCCATTCAGGGTCATATTGATGCGGGTGGCATCAGAACCGCGAATCCGGATGCCTGTATAACCCACACCGTTCCCTGCATCAGAACTGACTACCACGGAAGGAGTCTGGTTCAGGAGAAAGGGGAGGTCCTGTCCCAGGTTTTGTTTTGCCAGGTCTTTGGCAGAAATATTCGTTCGTGCAAAGGGGGCTTTGTCACCGGCCCTGAGGGCAGTTACTTCCACTGGCTCAAGAAAAAGATTCAGGGGATCTAGAAAAATTGTGTCGCTACTGATTGGAAACTTAACAACAGCAGGCCGGTATCCCACACTGGAAATAACAGCAGAGCCGGATGGTGCATTCAGGCTGATTTTGCCTTGTTCATCACTGATCCTGCCAGAACCGTCTGGCCATTCCAGGCTGGCCCTGCCAAGTGGCTTACGGGTTTGCTGGTCGGCAATAACAATTGGTCTGATTTGAGCAAAAAGAGGGATACATAACATGGATGCGCATATCCCCAAAAACATTTTTTTCATTGTGTTTCATTAAGTTGAAAAAATGATTTGAGAGAAATGCTGCGAAAGCAAAAGGAGGAATAAACGTTATTCAACCACCTTCCCTGCGCAGGCATTACCCTGACCAGGTTCAACGGGTATTATCTCAGCCTTGGATCGGAGATCCTCAGCACCCCGGGAAACTGATATTTGACTACGGCCGTAATCTGGCTGCAAGTTAATGCCAAAAAAAATAAAATTGCTGTAACATTTTGGAGATTTGATCCGTCCTACTGAAAATACAACCGTCATGCGTAAACTGATAAACCTTTTCCTGCTGCTTTTTGTCAGCTCCAGCCTCCTGGCCCAAACCACAACCATTACTGATAACAATGCCCGCGAGCGTTCGGTGGGAAGTTTTACCGGTGTTAAAGTATCTACCGGCATAGAACTCTTGTTACAACAGGGAGATAAAGAAGCGGTGGCAGTAAGCTGTTCTAATCCGGAATATACTGACCGCATTAAAACAGTGGTAGATAATGGGGTGCTGAAAGTATATATTGACCATACCGATGGTAACTGGAAATGGAGGAAGAACCTGAAGTTTAAAGCCTATGTTTCTGTTCGTGAACTGACTGAATTGAGTGCCTCCTCCGACGCTATCGCAAAAACTGCCAGTACCATTAAAGGAGCTAAAATTAAATTGGATGCCAGCTCCGGTGCCATTATTGAAGCCAGTTTCAATGCTTCCGAAATCAGTTCTGATAACAGCAGTGGAGCCATTACAGAAATAAGCGGTTCTGCAGAAAAATTGTCTGTAGAAGCCAGCAGTGGCGCGATCTTCAAAGGATATGGTTTAACCAGCAATTATTGTTCAGCAGATGTCAGCAGCGGTGGTGTAGTTGATATTACTGTTACCAAAGAATTGAATGCCGAAGCCAGCAGCGGGGGCGCTATTCATTACAAGGGTGGTGGATTGATCCGTAACTTACGTACCGGTAGCGGCGGAAGTGTAAAATCTCAAAGTAAATAAGCATATGAAAAAATACCTGCTTTTAATAGGACTGGTAATGAGTGTAGTTGCCGGTCAGGCTCAGAAATTTTTGATCAATGATGCGAATGCGGAACAACGATCCGTTGGCAACTTTACTGCTATCGATGCAAGCAGCGCCATTGATATATATATATCCCAGGGAGATGAAACCGGTGTAGCGGTTAGTTCTGTTGATAAAAAAGTGAATGACAGGATCCGGACCGAGGTGAAGGATGGCGTGCTGAAAATCTGGTTTGATGGTAAAGGAAGGAACGACTGGAGAGGTGATAAGAAAATGAAAGCCTATGTGTCTGTTAAAAACCTGACCATGATCAAGGCAAATGGTGCCTGCGATATTTCCATCATGGGGGTATTAAAACAGGATGTCCTGAATATTCAACTGGGAGGTGCCAGTGATATGAAAGGAGAGCTGGAATGCCGGGAACTGACCATGAACCTCGGAGGTGCCAGTGATACCCGCCTGAAAGGCAAAATCGGAAAACTGGCAGCCAGCGTAGGAGGAGCCAGCTCTGTAAAAGGGTGGGATCTGGTAACAGATTATTGTGAGCTCGATGCCAGTGGTGCATCTTCTATCAATGTTGTCGTGAACAAAGAAATTTCAGCCAAAGCAAGCGGCGCATCAGATATCAGAATTAAAGGCGAAGGACTCATCCGGGATATGAAAAGCAGTGGAGCAAGCTCTATTTCGCGTAAGGATGGATAATTTAAAAGAATTTTTTGGAAGGTAAGAGTTATCGCTGTACATTTGCAATCCAAATCGCGAAGTAGAGCAGCGGTAGCTCGTCGGGCTCATAACCCGAAGGTCGGAGGTTCGATCCCTCCCTTCGCAACCAAAGCCAGCAAGGAGACTTGCTGGTTTTTTATTGTAGCTTTATACTCGTTTATTCTATGCGACCGGATGTTCGCGCTGGAATTTGATTACCTCCCTGATCTTCTTTAGCGTAAACTCCTGTCTTAAATGCTAAAGATGAAAGTTGGATTTGTAAATATTTTTGGTCGGCCCAATGCCGGTAAGAGCACCCTCCTGAATGCACTGCTGGGTGAAAAACTGGCTATTGTTTCACACAAAGTGCAAACCACCCGCCATCGTATTAAGGGCATTCTGACAGAACCCGGTTACCAGATTATCATTTCAGATACGCCCGGTATTATTGAACCAAAGTATAAGTTGCATGAGCGCATGATGCAGGCTGTTAAAAGCGCCCTGGAAGATGCTGATCTTGCCATTCTGCTGGTGGATGTTTCTGATAATCTGGAAGAAAGTGATGCTATTTTCACTGCCTTGCGATTGAAGGTTCCGGCGCTGCTGGTACTCAATAAAATTGATGGTATCCCGGAAGAAAAACTGACAGCTGCCAAGCAGTTTTTTGAGAACAAACCTTATGTGCGGGAGATACTGATGATTTCAGCCCTTAAGAAAACCGGCTTACCGGCATTGCTGGAAAAAATCCTGAGTTACCTGCCGGAAGGTGAACCCTTCTTTGATGAGGATAATCTAACCGATCTGCCTACCCGCTTTTTTGTGGGGGAACTGATTCGTGAACAGATCTACCAGTTATACCAGGATGAAATACCCTACCATGCGGCTGTATTGGTGCAGGAATTCAAGGAGAAATCAACCCTTGTGAAAATTATGGCAGATATTATCGTTCATCGCGATACCCAAAAGGGAATCATCCTGGGGGAACGTGGTAAAATGATTCGGGAGCTCGGCACAAGAGCCCGGGTTGAAATTGAAAAGTTCCTCGGACAAAAAGTGTTCCTGGAGCTTTTTGTAAAAGTGCGTCCGAAATGGAGGGATAATGATTTGTATTTGAGGGAATATGGATATAAGTAAAGTGAGACGTCAGACGTGAGACGTGAGAAGGAAGAAATTACAAGACCTGTGGGTAACACAGGTCTTTTGTATTATATTGGAGGTAAGGAAATTCTATGAAAAGAATATTGGAGGTATTAATTGCTTTGGTGTGGTTGGTAAATGGGTTGTATTGTAAGGTATTGAACGGTGTTCCAAGGCATGAAGCGATTGTGGCAAGAGTGCTGCAATTGCAGGAAGCAAGGGGCCTAACCCTGCTAATTGGATTATCAGAAATTGGAATTGCGATATGGATAATTAGTCGGTTTAAATCCAGGCTGGCAGCAATTGTTCAAATGTTGTTGGTCGCCAGTATGAATTTGCTGGAGTTCTTGTTGGCCAGGGATCTTCTGCTGTGGGGCAGCTGGAACAGTGTATTCGCGCTACTCTTTATCGCGCTCATTTATTTTACTGAATTTGTAATCGGCAAACCAGTAGCAACCAATTCCTAGCATGATGCAATTCCTCAAATCTCACCCATTTGCTGTAGAAGCCTATTTTGATTCTTCGGTAGTGCTCAGTTTTGCTGTTCCGAAAGAGCAACTGATTCAACTGATACCTCCCTGCCTGGAGCTGGATCTGCTAAAGGAGCAATATGGATTCATTGCAGTAGCGATGGTACAAACCAGGAAATTGCGTCCCAAAGGATTCCCGGCTTTTATGGGAAATGATTTTTTTCTGATCGGATACCGGATTTTTGTTCGTTATAAAACAAGAGAAGGAAAACGTTTGCGAGGCTTGTACATTCTGAGGTCTGAAACAGATAAAAAAAAGATGGAGTGGCTGGGTTCGATCTTCACGCAATACAAGTACCACACAATTGATATCAGGCTTCAACGGGAAATGGATACTCAACTTATACAGTCTGATTCATCCGGATTACAGGTAAGGTTCAGACGGGTTGAACAGGAAATACCATTGCCCTTACATTCGCCATTTTCCGACTGGAAAGAGGCTCGGAGATTCGCCGGACCCTTACCTTTTACCTTCAGTTACCTCGAAAGAGAAAAGAAAGTATTGATAGTTGAAGGAGTAAGAAGCAACTGGACTCCCAAACCTATCCAAGTGTTGGAGTATGAAATACCTTTCCTGGAAACCCTTGGTGTAGAAACTCCGGTATTGGCGAATGCATTTGAGATAACAGAAATTCCCTATTACTGGAAAAAAGGAAAAAAAGATTCATGGAGATAATCAGGAAACCTTACCAGGGAGTTTGGAATATTGTTCGCTTTAACTGGCCCTTCTATGTAGTAGCCGGTTTTGTAATCCTGTTGGTGATTGGAATTGCTGGTTATTTTTCCGGATTGATTTATTATTTCCTGCTGGCCGCTGCTTTTGCTGCATTTTTTGGAATGGCTGTTTCCCTGCTGGTATCTCACTATATTTATGATCGTTCGGGGTTATATGATTTTGACTGGCTGGATGGATTGGCTTTTCAAAAAGCCGGATCTGCACTCACTGTAAATGCCGGTTTTGAT
>JAGKTB010000020.1:0-12996 GCA_018993145.1 Flavihumibacter sp. | reverse complement strand
CCATGCCTCCTTTCTTCCCTTCCTCCCTCTTCCATTCCTCCTTTCCTCCTTTGTTCCCTCTTCCATTCTCCCTATATTGCCCCCTCAACAGTTTTAAGCAATGAGAAAAATCTTATTAGTACTGGGATTGTTCCCGGCGACGATTGGCTTCGCACAGAAAAAAGCCAACCCGCAGAAATATGCGGCTACCATTACGGAAGAGGATCTGAAAACACATTTGTACATCATTGCCGGACCAGAAATGGAAGGCCGTGAAACAGCTACTGAAGGTCAGCGGAAAGCTGCCGCCTACCTGGAAGAGCAGTTTAAAAAACTGGGGCTCCTGCCTGGGAATAACGGTTCCTACCAGATGAGTTTTCCTGTTTATAAAGACTCCCTGATTGGCGCCGCCATGAAAGTAAATGGCCAGGACTTCAGCCTTTACCAGGATTTCCAGCCCAATCCCCGCATGACAAGAAACGGAGATTATTATTTCTCTGAGTTTGTGTTTGCTGGTCACGGACTGGTGGATGGAAGTCGCGATGACTACAATGGACTGAATGTAAAAGGTAAGGCAGTATTGATCCTCGACGGAGCTCCTGCTGATTATAAATCAGAACAGAAAGGCATGATGGCCCCCTCGGGTATGTTTGGAAAATACCAGAAAGCCGTTGAAAAAGGAGCTGCTGCAGTATTGATTATTTCCAATGATTTTCCACGTAAAGTGGGTGCTGCCCCTGCAAACATGTATGTGAACCTGTATGCACCAGAGCAAAATGCAGCGCTCTATAATGTTTCCTCTAAAGTTGCTGAACAGTTGATCGGTAGCGATTGGTCCGGCATTACCGCCAATGCAAAAAATACTGCATCTCCCGCCAAAGTTTATAAGGCTAACCTGATGCTCCAGATGAGCAAGCAGGTACAGTTCCTGGAAAGCACCAATGTGCTCGGGTATGTAGAGGGAAGCGATAAAAAAGATGAATGGCTGGTAGTTACCGCGCACTATGATCACCTCGGTAAAAGAGGCAATGTTATTTACTATGGTGCAGATGATGATGGTTCCGGAACTGTAGGTATCGTAGAAATGGCAGAGGCCTTCGCGAAAGCAAAAGCAGCTGGTCATGGTCCGCGCAGAAGCATCCTGTTCATGGCAGTTAGTGGTGAGGAAAAAGGACTTTGGGGTTCTGCCTGGTATGGTGATCATCCCGCCGTACCGTTGGAAAAAACTACCGCGAACCTTAATATTGATATGATCGGACGCGTGGATACCGAGCGTACAACTGCTGACACCCTGAATTATGTGTATGTAGTTGGTGATGACAAACTGAGTACTGAACTGAAGCCCCTGAGTGAAGGAGCCAATAAAAAGTACATTAAAATGGTCCTGGATTATAAATTCAACGACCCCAATGACCGCAACCGGATTTATTTCCGCAGCGACCATTACAATTTTGCCCGCAAAGGAGTTCCTGTAATATTCTATTACGATGGCATGTTGCAGTCTGATTATCACAAACCAACTGATACCCCCGACAAAATCAATTATACCCTGCTGAAGAAAAGGGCACAACTGGTATTTTATACTGCCTGGGAAATGGCCAATCGCGAGCAGATGATGAAACGCGACCTGGAGATTCCTACCATGACCAGGTAAAATTTTTTTGGTGGATTTTAAACCTGGCGAACAATAGGCGGTCAATATATACGTAAATATGATAATAACCACCTAAGAAAACATTCGCCATGAACACTAAAACCACCTTTAAAACAATTGTATTAGCTGCTGCGGTAGCCCTGTTTGCCGGAATTTCCAATGATGCTGCGGCTCAGTCGACCCGCAAAAAACTGGATCGCGCGGAAGATGTTGTAGATCGCCGGGAAGATGTTGCAGATCGTAAAGAAAACCGCCGCGACCGCAAAGAAGACCGCCGGGATAAAAGAGAAGATGTACGCGATAAGCGGGAGGATGTCAGAGATGCCCGTCATGATGGAGGCGCCCTTGATAAACTGGAAGATCGTCGTGATAAGAGAGAAGATGTCCGCGACCGCCGCGAAGATGTTAGAGACCGAAAGGAAGATGTTCGGGATCGCAAAGAAAACCGCCGGGATCGCCGGGAAGACAGGAGAGACAGAAAAAACTAAAAAAACCGCTCGCAATTGCGAGCGGTTTTTTCGTGAAAGGTGAAAGGTGAAAAGTGAATGTAGCACTCCGCTTTTTCACTTTTCACCTTTCACTTTTCACCATCCTAATATATACGCAAATATCAGCGGTGCCACTATTGTAGCATCACTTTCAACAATGAATTTAGGCGTGTCGATACCCAGTTTACCCCAGGTGATTTTTTCATTGGGAACTGCACCGGAATAGGATCCATAAGAGGTAGTGGAATCACTCACCTGGCAGAAATAGCTCCAGAAAGGAACATCATGCCATTCCAGGTCCTGGTACATCATGGGCACTACACAGATGGGGAAATCGCCGGCAATACCACCACCCAACTGGAAAAAGCCTACACCCTTTCCTCCGGAATTGTGACGATACCAGTCGGCCAACCATACCATGTATTCAATACCACTCTTCATGGTGGATGCCTTTACCTCATTTTTAATCACATAGGAAGCGAAGATGTTACCCATGGTGGAATCTTCCCAGCCACCAACAATAATGGGCAGATTTTTCTCCGCGGCAGCGATCATCCAGCTGTCTTTGGGATCAATCTCATAATCGTCCTTCATTACTCCGCTGTTCAGGAGTTTATACATGTATTCGTGTGGGAAATAGCGTTCACCGGCAGCATCTGCATCTTTCCAGAGTTTGGCAATATGATGCTGGATCTTACGGAAAGCTTCTTCCTCCGGGATGCAGGTATCGGTTACACGGTTTAATCCCTGCTCCAGCAAATCCCATTCCTGCTGCGGAGTCAGATCACGGTAATTGGGAATTCTTCTATAATGACTGTGTGCAACCAGGTTCATAATATCTTCTTCCAGGTTGGCACCGGTACAGGAGATGATGTGCACTTTATCCTGGCGGATCATTTCAGCCAGTGAAACCCCCAGCTCGGCGGTACTCATCGCCCCCGCAAGGGTAATCATCATTTTTCCTCCATCCAGCAAATGCTGTTCATAACCTTTGGCAGCATCCACCAGGGCAGCTGCATTAAAATGCCGGTAATGATGCTGGATGAATTGAGAAACGGGACCTTTACTCATGTTTTCTAAAATTTATTCGAGGCCAAAGGTAAAATAAAAAACCCCACCTTACGGGGTGGGGCTGACTTTCCAACAAAACCTCAGAGAAAAAACCGTCCTGTTTACTTTCTTGTTTTGGAGAATGTTGTCCAACTGGCACTGTTCTCGCTTTTGAGAACCAGTTGATGGTCTGCATTTTCCAGGGTAATATAGTAGGTTGTTACACCTTCATTGGCTACTTCGAAAAGGGTAGAGATCCAGTAGTTGGAATACTCTTCTTTAATTTCCGTCATCAGGGAAATGGGAAGCTGCGTAGAAAGAATGTTACGGTATACACCAACCAGGGTGCCTTCATCATCGAGGTAGGCGAATAATACCTGGCCATTCATTGTGAACTGAACTTTGTTCAGGTTGTTTACGCGGCTCCAGCTTTCCTGCTGTGCAGATGCGAATTCTTTTTTGAAACTTTTCTCTACACGCTCGTCAACGTTGTTGCGATTCTTACTGTTGTTTGCGAAGAGGCTGGTGAGGCTGAGTGTTATTACTACCAGAGTAGTCATGAACTTTTTCATTGCTTAAGGTTTAAATATTTGAGTGATACATATTTGACGCAGAACGTCAATAAAGGTTACAGTTTGTTTTTAATTTTTTTGAATACACTGAGATTTCCTGCAGGTGAAGCAGATACGATCATGCTTGACTTCACACCATGTAAGGTTACATGATAAGTAGTGCTTCCGTTTGCAATGTGCTCAATCACATTCTTCATTACATGCTCAGGATATTTTTCCTGGATAGCTTTAGATACCATAATTGGTAAGCTTGCAATATCAATGTAACGTGCAGTTGCTACCAGGGAACCTTCTGCATCATAGAATGCACTTAGTTCAGTGTTACGGAAGGAGAAGGTTGCCTGATACAATCCGGCATCATCCAGGGATTTCCACTGTACATTTTTTGCTGAAGCAAACTCAGTGCGGAATGCTTCCAGAACTTTTCCTGTAATAGGATCAACACTTGCGAAACTGGCCAGGCTAACAAAAGCTGTAGCGGCGATTAAGAAAAACTTTTTCATAAAATAAAATTTGAAAGGTTTAATGATTAATGTCTGTTTGAATAGTTTGACGATGTAAAAGTAGAAAGGTTACAGACCCATGTCAAGCAAATAGTGATTGGTGGTTGCTTAAAGTAAATATTTGATAAGTACCTGAAAAGATTAGCTGTTCCGGGTAGTGAAAAAACCGCTGAAATGCAGGCTGGACGGGCAGTTGATAAAATTTGTTAAATAAAAAGTAAATCGAGGTTAACCCATGGTTAAATTAGAGAAGTGGAAACTGCCTATATTTAAGAATGAACTTTTTAGCACATGCCTATCTTTCTTTTCGCCAGCCGGAGCTGCTGTTAGGAAACCTGATCAGCGATTTCGTGAAAGGTAAAAAGAAGTTTGAATACCCTTCTGCCATACTCAGAGGGATCGAATTGCATAGAGCTATCGATACGTTTACAGATGATCATCCGGTGAATGCCATCGCCAAAAAGGTTTTTAAACCTGCTGTAGGCTTATATGCATCAGCATTTGTGGATGTTGTGTACGATCATTTCCTTGCAACTGATGAATTGGTGTTTCCAGGAAACAGCCTGCATGATTTTAGTCAGTGGGTGTACGGTGAATTGGAAGGACAAGCGGTTCATTTCCCGGATCAGTTCAATCGGATGTTTCCTTACATGAAAGAACAGAACTGGCTGCTCAACTATAAAGAGAAATGGGGCATCGAAAGAAGCATGGAAGGACTGGTTCGAAGGGCGAAGTATCTTGATAACTTCCAGCCTGCGTTTGAAGCCTTTGAAGCGGAATATGAATTACTGCAGTCCTGCTTCCAGCGCTTTTTCCCCGAATTGCTGCTGCATGTGGGGGATGAGTACCGGCGTCAGCTTACTCGACCGGAAATATCTTAAATCGCTCATGGGCTGCTTTCTCCAGCATTTCGCGATCATCCGGATGAGCAATATCAATCAAGGCTTTCGCCCGCTGCCTTAGATTCTTTCCATATAAATAAGCAATGCCATATTCAGTTACCACATAGTGAATATGTCCACGCGTGGTCACAACCCCGGCTCCTGTTTTAAGAAAAGGAACTATTCTTGAGATGCCTTTTGCTGTACGCGCAGGCAGGGCAATAATGGGTTTGCCACCCGGACTCAAGGCCGCACCTCTCATAAAGTCCATTTGTCCGCCTATGCCCGAATATTGAAAGGTTCCGATACTATCAGCGCATACCTGTCCGGTTAAATCAATTTCTACCGCACTGTTGATGGCTACCATTTTGGGATTGCGTCTGATAACTGAACTCTCGTTTACATAATCGATATCCAGGAATGCAAAAGCCGGATTATCATTCACGTAGTCGTATAAACGCTTTGTACCCAGCGCAAATCCTACCACTGATTTATTCGGATGGATGGCTTTGTATTTATTATTGATGACATCGTTTTCTACGAGGTCAATGATACCATCACTGAACATTTCTGTATGCACGCCCAGGTCTTTATGATTTCCCAGGCAGCGCAACACCGCATCCGGGATGGCACCTATCCCCATTTGCAACGTACTGCGGTCTTCAATCATTCCGGCTATATAGGCTCCGATCTTGTTTTCTGCTTCTCCTGATTTTTCTCCGAATCTTGCTTCATGAAGAGGTGCTTCCTGGTATACCATCGCGTGGAAACGATTCACGTGAATCATGCCATCTCCATGGGTGCGGGGTACATTTGGATTCACCTGGGCAATAACATAACGGGCAGTATTAACCGCTGAACGTGCGATGTCCACAGAAACACCCAATGAGCAATATCCATGTGCATCCGGCACGGATACATGCACAATAGCAACATCAATAGGAAGGATCCCCTGCTTGAACAGCTCCGGAATTTCGCTTAGGAATACCGGAACATAATCAGCGCGACCAGCCTGTACTGCTTCGCGGATACTGGCTGATACAAACAGCGAGTTGATATGAAAATGACCCTGGTATTCCGGTTTGTCCACTACCATATCACCGTAAACAGAAATGTTTACTAACTCTATATCCTTTAGCCGGTCCTTTTGCTCCGCCAGTTTCTTCATCATGTAAGAGGGGGTCTGGGCACTGCCCTGCACAAATACACGATTACCGGATTGCACAACAGAAAGGGCTTCTTCAGCAGATACATAGTGGATAGGAGGTCGCATTCGAATTTTTTTGCAAAAATATAAGACGAAAACCGGGGGATTCCTGATTCTTGTCATAAAAAACCGACGAGCATTGTTGGATCGCATCCTTATTTTTGAAGTTGAAAAGGAAGAACTGCATGATTACCATAGCTCAAGTACGCAAGACAGGAATATTGTTAGGATTAGTTTGCTGTATGCAGCTGCATCTCAATGCCCAATCCAAATTTCCACCGGTAGATAAATCTCCTCTGGACTTCAGTTATTATCCGGTTAATTATCCGATTCTGCGGATCCAGGAAAAGGCCAATGAACCCCTGATGGCAAGAGTAACTTATAGTCGCCCTCAGAAAAATGGCAGAAAGGTGTTTGGAGAATTGGTGGAATACGGAAGTATCTGGCGACTGGGAGCCAATGAGGCTACCGAAATTGAATTATACCGCGATGCAAAGATTGGCTCCGCCAGAGTGAAAAAAGGCCGCTATACGCTGTATGCCATCCCAACTACTGATAAGTGGACCATTATCCTGAATAAGGATACCGATGTTTGGGGTGCTTTTTTATATGACCCGAAGAAGGATGTGGTTCGCATGGAAGTTCCTGTTCAGCACAATTCCGATGCTTTGGAATGCTTCAGTATGTATTTTGACAAAACCAATGGCAATGTGAGCCTTTTCATTGGATGGGACACTGAAATGGTGCGCGTACCCATCAGCTTTTTCTGATTTTTTCATCATGTGTGGAATAGCCGGCATCATAACAGCAACTTGCTCTGCGGAGCCGGACAAACAGATCCGCGAGATTCAGGCAATGACAGATGCCCTGGCACATCGTGGTCCGGATGGTGAAGGCTTTTGGAAAGATGATAACAACCGGGTTTATTTTGGCCACAGGCGCTTATCTGTAATCGATGTTTCTCCAGGCGCTGCTCAACCTATGCAGTATGGCAACCGGTTTACCATCATCTATAATGGAGAGATTTACAACTTCAAAGAGTTGCGGGAATCCTTGCTGGCAAAGGGTTACCGCTTTGCGACAGCCTCTGATACAGAAGTGATACTGGCGGCCTACCAGGAATATGGAGTATCCTGTGTGGAACGGTTTGATGGCATGTTTGCCTTCGCCATTTGGGATGCGGAAAAGGCTGAGTTGTTCCTGGCCCGCGACCGGATGGGAGAAAAGCCCTTGTTTTTTACCTGGCAGGAAGGGCGGTTCCTTTTCGCCTCTGAAATGAAAGCGCTATGGGCAGTTGGCGTACCAAAAAAACCAGACCCACACCAGGTATTACTCTATTTAGGTGCTGGTGTCACGGCCATCCCACTTCATCCGGAACAAAGCTTTTACCAGGATATTTTTCAGCTACCACCGGCCCATCGGGCCCTGCTAAAACCAGGTAGCGGGGTATGGGGGCAACTTGAAACTGAACGGTACTGGGATCTTCACTCCACCCGACCGGTGGCACCCGACCGGCGGCACCCGACCGACGAATTTCGTGCCCTGCTGAAGGAATCCATCCGGAAACGATTAAGGTCGGATGTACCGGTAGGGTCCTCCCTGAGTGGAGGAGTAGACAGCTCTTCCATAGCCGCACTTGTGAAGGAATTGGGTGCCGAAAGCTGGACCGGTTTTTCAGCCCTGTTTCCTGGATTCGAAAAAGATGAATCCGGATTGATTAAGGAATTGACCAGCCAGTTAGGCATCCGATCTGTTACCTGTACGCCAACAGTAGAGGATCTTTTTAGCAGCCTGGATCGCATGCTCTATCACCAGGAAATGCCTGTGGAATCGGCCAGTGCATTGGTACAGTTTAAGGTGATGGAACTGGCAGCCAGCGAGGGCGTGACTGTTTTATTAGATGGCCAGGGCGCAGATGAACTGTTGGGCGGATACGACTCTTATATTCATTGGTTCCTGCAGGAGCTTTGGAGAACTGGGCCCCGATCTGAGTTCAAAAAAGAACTGAAAGCCTTTACAGCACATGGCTGGACGGGAGGCTGGGGATGGAGAAATCGCTTTGCTGCCTGGTTTCCACAGGTGGCGCAGGAGCAATTGATTAAAAAACAGGCTAGTGCTGTTGGACGCATACCTTATATAAATATCAACTATCTGGAAGCAGGTTTCCGCAAGGAACAGCTTTATAAGCCACTTGTAACATCCCTGCAGGATATTTTATACTTTGATCTGACCATGGGCCGGCTGCCTGAATTACTGCGCTATGCGGATCGCAACAGCATGGCCTTTGGGAGAGAAATCCGCCTGCCTTATCTGCAAGCTAACTTAATGGAATTGGCGGCAGGTCTTCCATCCAGGCAAAAGATGCAGCAGGGTTATACCAAGTGGGTCCTGCGCGATGCCATGAAGGAGCAACTGCCCGCCTCCATCGCCTGGCAAAAACGAAAAATCGGCTATGAGCCTCCCCAGGCAACCTGGATGCAGGATGCGCGTGTGAAGCAAAAGATCTTTGCTGCCCGGGAACTGCTGGTTGATCGGGGAATCTTCCAAAAGCGCTATCTTGACCGGCCCATTGGAGGCACTGGTACCAATCAGGTTTACGATTGGAGGGTACTGGTACTCGGGACTTTATTCGCTACATAAAAAATTATTGCTCAATGAAAATTGGTACCAAATTTATTCATGCCGGCATGGAGCCGGATCCATCCACCGGTGCGATCATGACCCCGGTATACATGACCTCCACCTATGTGCAGGAAGCACCAGGTGTGAACAAGGGATTTGAATATGCGCGATCCCAAAACCCTACCCGTAAGGCGCTGGAAGAAGCACTGGCTACTATTGAAAATGGTCAGTATGGATTGGCTTTTTCAAGTGGTGTGGCAGCAACCGATGCGGTATTGAAACTGCTGGCTCCGGGAGATGAAGTGGTTACGGGGAATGATTTGTATGGAGGCACCTATCGCCTTTTTACTAAAGTATTTGAGCGCTTTGGCATTAAGTTCAAGTATGTGGATATGGGTTCGCTGGAGGCGGTAGAAGCTGCCATGAGTGCAGCTACCAAATTGATTTGGCTGGAAACACCTACCAATCCTTTGATGAATATTGGCGATATCGCGGCGATTTCAAATCTCGCGAAAAGCCGGGGAGCATTGCTCTGTGTGGACAACACTTTTGCCTCTCCCTATTTACAAAACCCCCTGGATAACGGGGCGGATATAGTAATGCATTCTTCCACCAAATACCTGGGAGGCCATAGTGATGTGATCCAGGGCGCCCTGGTGGTCAATGAAAAGGGATTGTACGATCAGCTGTATTTTATCCAGAAAAGTTGTGGCGCGGTACCCGGACCGATGGATTGCTTCCTCGTGCTCCGAGGCATCAAGACCCTGCACCTTCGCATGCAGCGGCATTGTGAAAATGGAGAGAAAATTGCACATTGGTTGCGCAATCATCCTAAGGTGGGAAAAGTGTACTGGTGTGGTTTTGAAGATCATCCCGGATATGCGGTGGCGAAAAAACAGATGCGCGGGTTCGGTGGTATGATGAGTTTTGAACTGAAAGACAATTCAGTAGAGGCCGCGAAAAAAGTATTGTCATCCACCCATTTGTTTTCCCTGGCGGAGAGCCTGGGTGGCGTAGAGTCGCTGATCAATCATCCTGCCTCCATGACCCATGCCTCCATCCCTCGGGAAGAGCGAATCAAAAATGGCTTATCGGATTCATTGATCCGGTTGAGCGTAGGGGTAGAAGATGCGGATGACCTGATTGAAGACCTGGCAAGAGCGATTGGGTGAAAAAAAATCTGATAGAATTTCTGAATAGGAAAGTAGAGGAATACAACCGGCCTTCGTTTATTGAGGCGGACCCGGTTTGTATTCCTCATTTATTTACTGCCAGGCCGGATATTGAAATAGCAGGTTTGTTTGCAGCTGTTTTTGCCTGGGGCAACCGCACTACCATCATAGCCAAGAGCCGGGAGCTGATGCAAAGGATGGATAATCGTCCGTATGAGTTTGTGCTTAACCATGGGGAAGATGATTTACGCGGATTGCTTTCTTTCAAACACAGAACCTTTAATGCCACCGACCTGCTGTATTTCGTGGAGGTTCTGAAGCAGCATTATTCCATGCATGATTCACTGGAAGCAGCCTTTCTAACGGGTATGGGCAGTCGCGATAAGGATATGACAGGAAGCCTGAATGGGTTTTACAGTTATTTTTTTGGAGGTGTTTGGGAGAAGGCAGATGCGATTGAAATTCCTGCGCGCACCCGAAAACATATTGCAGCACCTTTTCGCGGTTCCACCTGCAAGCGCCTGAATATGTACCTGCGCTGGATGGTTCGGCCGGCAGATGGAGGAGTGGATTTTGGATTGTGGAAAGGCATTTCTCCTGCTCAGCTGGTGATCCCCATTGATCTGCATGTAGCCCGGGTGGCGCGGCGATTTGGCCTGCTGCAGCGAGAGGCCCTCGACTGGCAGGCAGCCCTTGAGCTCACAGCCTGGCTGCGTCGCCTCGATCCAGCTGACCCCGTCAAATATGACTACGCCCTTTTCGCCCTTGGCGTCATCGAAAAATTCTAACTTCCCTCACCGGTCGGGTGGCACCGGTCGGGTGAAACTGAAAATGCAACAACCTTTAAACGAAATACAGGAAGTTCAGCAAGAGTTGGTAAAACTAACCGGGCTGGAACTGGTTCACAAGACCGATGGATGGTCAGAACTGCGGGCTGCCCTGGCAGTATGGGTGAATGAGCTGATACAGGTTGATTTTTCTGAACTGATCCGGGTTCTTTACAGGGTAGATATCAGTGAAAACAAATTGAAATTCCTGCTTCGTGAAAAAGTTGGAGAGGATGCGGCATTCATTATTGCCGACCTGATCATTGAACGACAACTCCAGAAAATAAAAACCCGGCAGCAGTTTCAACAACCGCCGCCGGAGAATGAAGAAGATCGCTGGTAAAAAAGATCAGGCTTTTACTGCCTTTTCTTTGAATTTCTGAATGGCTGTCCGGGTGAAGGAACTCAGCACCAGGCGGCCGCTGATGGCAGCGCGCTCCGTTAGAAGCTGGTCCCAGTGATCCGTGCCTTTCCAAAACATTTTTTTCATTTCCTGCATTGCTTCTGGTGAGGAAGCAGCCAGGGTAGTAGATAACCGGAAGATGGATTCATCCATACTATCCAGATTCGGGTGCAGTTCAGCGAAGAGACCTTTTCTGCGGGCCCAGTCACCATTTCTCCACATCGCGGCATCTATGGCCAACTGCGAAAATGCAGAAGTTCCTATTTTTCTTTCAACTGCTGGTCCTACAACAAATGGTCCGATTCCAACTGCCAGTTCGCTCAGTTTTATTTCAGCCCCTTCCACAGCGATGGCATAATCACAGGCAGCTGCCAAACCGACTCCACCACCCACACATTTTCCATGTATCCGGCCGATGATCAGCACCGGCACCTTACGCATGGCATTGATCACCTGGGCAAACCCATTAAAGAAAGCCTGCCCTTCTTCCGGGGTGGTAATCGCCATTAATTCATCAAAGGAAGCTCCACCACAAAACGCTTTCTCACCTGCCGATCGAAGCACAATCACACGTACTTCTTTATTATGACCTGCAGAATGAATTTCTTTTGCTAATTCATTCAATAATTTACCCGGCAGGGAATTTCCCTGGGGGTGAAAGAACTCGATGGTAGCGATACCTTTATGTATTTCGGCCTGTACATGGCCACCCTGAATTTCATGGATCATAGGTTTCTATTTTACTATATTTAAAACGCTTGCTTATTTACTTGGTTCATCCTTTTGCTTCTGTACCATTGTTAAAATGGTGGCGATCGCAACCTGCTCACCAGTCTCGTCCATCACTTCCACCAACCATTTAACGATTCCTTTTGGCAAATCGGTATCCAGTTTTTTCTCCTGGTCGATTTTTTCCTTGCAGGTGAAGCGCACCTGGATGGTTGAACCGGCATATACAGGTTTCACAAAGCGCAATTCGTCGATTCCATAATTCAGGAGTACGGGACCTTTGGCACTGCTGTCTACAAAGAGTCCGGCTGCGGCACTCAGTATCAGGTATCCATGGGCTACCGGTTTTTCAAACAAGGTTCCTTCAAGGGAAGTGTGATCGGTATGGGCGTAGAAATGATCCCAACTTAAGTTAGCAAAATTTACGATATCTGTCTCAGTGATGGTGCGTTTTCCTGTTAGCAGCTGATCCCCCACCTGCAGTTCCTCAAAGTATTTCCGGAAAGGATGGATCTGGTCTTCCCGGCCAATTGTACCTGGTTGATACACTTGTGTAATGGCAGTAATCATATCAGGGCTACCCTGTATGGCCAGTCGCTGCATATAATGTTTGACTCCTCTGATTCCGCCCATTTCTTCTCCTCCTCCTGCACGACCCGGACCACCATGCACCAATAAGGGCAGGGGTGATCCATGCCCGGTTGACTCCTTCGCGCAAGCCTGGTTCAATACCAGGATGCGGCCATGCCAGGGACCTGCACCCAATACATAATCGCGGGCCAGGGCGGGATCACTTGTAACAATAGAACTCACCAGCGATCCTTTACCCAATATTGATAACGCAATGGCTTCATCAGCAGATTTATAAGGCATGATGGTACTAACCGGACCGAATGCTTCCACTTCGTG
>JAGKTB010000320.1:0-4249 GCA_018993145.1 Flavihumibacter sp. | reverse complement strand
CACACCGGCAGTACCAATAGCATTTACGGTTACAACATATTCCTGTGTGCCTGGAGTGCCATAACGATAGCGAACAGTTCCACCAGGAACCATACGTGTAATACCGTCTCCAAAATCAATCTTATAGGTGATTGCATTGGTGGCATTGGCTTCTATTTGTACATAGCCGGATCCGTTTCCTTCAGGATTGGAAGCATCGGCACCTTCCACCACGATATCAAGTGCCAGTTCGGATGGAGTCTTGATTTCTCCAAAGGAGTATTCTTCTTTCTGACAGGCTACAATACCGGTTCCAAGAACTCCAACCAGTACTATACCTGTGATGTATTTTCGAATAGTCATAATTGTTAGTTTAATGTGATGTCATCAAAATACCAGGTAAAATTCGCTGAACCGTCCCCGGGAGTACCCAGGTCAAAAATCAGCACCACTTTCTGATAACTGTTGGCTGTATTTATGGCTGAATAGTCGAAGCTGAGTGTTTCCCATTCGCCGGCTTTCGTAGTGCTCAGTTCTTTTTCAAATGCAATACCTCCATCATTCTGGTTTTCTACCTTGAGTAAAACTTTAGCGCCTACCCGCGGAGAATATACTTTCATGGTAAAGGTTTTCTTTACAGAGAAATCAATCGGGGCAGCAAGGGAAATAAATGCACCACCCCATGGCTGGCCAGGATTTTTTACCATCCGGGCAACTTTGCTGCTGGTATTTGTGCCTCCACTAACAGGGTTATCAATAATGGTTACCTGACCGCCATCAAAATTCACAAAATCGTAGGTCAATGTTGAAGACTCAAAGCTCAACGGCAGGGCCAATACATCATTGCCACCTCCGGCTCCAACCATCTGTACATCGTCCCAATAGAACACTTTTCCATTGCCATTGGTACCAAAATCAAAGAAGATGGATGCCTTATCATAATTACGGCTTAGGTTTAATGCTGGTGTACCGGTGTTAAAATCAAACTCCAGGGTTTCCCATGCATTTGCAACAGTGGTGGTGGCTAATTTTTCAACAAAAATGCCTCCGTCTGTATGGACCTCTACTTTCAGCAGCACCGGAATGCCGGCTGCCGGTGAATACACCCGCACACTCATTTTGGTGGCAGTTGCGGTAAAGGGAATTTTCTGAGGAAAACCTGTTGGCGTTCCAATGGTGGTACCGGCCCATACTTCAGCACCATTTCCTTTAGTTGTTTTCTTCACATTATTTGATGCATTGGTTGGATCAATTGCGTCTTCGCTGCTGTTCCCACCAAAGTCAGTTACGGTGTAGTCTACATTATCCAGGTCGAATGTTACCGGCAGTGAGATGGGTGCATCTGTAGGTGGCAAACTGTTCACCAGGCGGATATCATCAAATAGGAAGGTGAAATTCGCTGATCCGTCACCCGGGGTTCCAAGATCAAATATCAATACAACCTTCTGGTAACTATTCGATGTATTAATAGCGCTGAAATCAAATACCAGGTCTTCCCATTCATTTGCCTTGGTTACAGGTTGTTGTAATTCATAGAAAATACCGCCATCTGAAATGTTTTCCACTTTGAGCAGTACAGTAGCACCAGCTCTTGGAGAATAGACTTTCATCCGGAAGATCTTGTTGGCGCTGAAATCAATGGGCTGACTCAGCGTAATTACAGATCCACCCCAGGGCTCCGGAGCATATTTGATCATTTGTCCAACTTTGGTGGAAGGATTACCCGGGTTTACATGGGGGTTATCAATCAGTGTTACCACACCTCCGCCGAAATTGATCCATTCGTAATTGAGTGTGCTGTTCTCAAAATCCAGCGGCAGCAGCAAAGGATTCACAATAGTGATCTCTTTGCTTAGTTCAGTGCTGGCCTGTCCGCCACTCAGGGCTACTACCCGGATTGTATACGTGCCGGTTTGAGCATATGTATAACTGGCAGTTCCTCCTTCGAGTAATGATACCGGTTCTTCATCTTCCTCTTCCCCGAAATAAACACGGAATACGGTTTCATAGTCAGCACTTGCGCTAACGTTCACCTTAAATGGATTGGAAGGGTCAATGGTGGCCGTAAAATCCAGGTTTTCAGGAGCTTTAAAGCTAACTGTCAGTGGCTGGGTTACCTCTGTGGTCAAACCATTCACGCCAATCCCCAGTATACGGACGTTGTAATTTCCTTCTGCGTACACGTGTTCCACTTTTCTACCGGGACTAACCCGCTGAGGTTGTTGTGTACCATCTCCGAAATGTACCAGGTAATAAGCCATGCCTTCTCCGTTTGGATAAATGCTCACCTTACCAGTATTGTCCTGTGTGATATCAAATATCGCGCTTAGTTTGTCCGGCGCGGCGGCTCCCTCTGCGAAAGCAATATCGTCGAAACTTTCTTTCTTACAGCCGCTCCAGAGCAGCCCTAAGGAAAGTCCAAGTATGAGTATTCGTTTCATGTTTCAATTTTTTGGATGATCAATTAATAGCCGGGGTTCTGAGGTAATTCAGATACATCCACTTCTTCCTGTGGTATGGGGAAAACCTCGTGTTTGCCGGTTACAAAACCGGTAATTTCCTGCGCTGCCCGGCCGGTGCGTACAAGGTCAAAGAATCGATCGCCTTCCATGGCCAGCTCCAGCCTGCGCTCATTCCAGATGGCCTCAGTCAGTGCAGCTCCGGTTGCTGTGATGTTGTGATCATTGTCGCCAAATGCGCGTTGCCTTACACGGTTCAGGTAATCCTGAGCTTTGGCAGTGTTGGGAGATGCTTTCCGGTTATTGGCCTCAGCCGCCATTAGTAATACATCTGCAAAACGAATCACCCGGTTGTTGTTCAGATAGTTCAACTCTATCTGTCCGGATGTTTCACCCTTGCGCGGATGATATTTATGGTTGTACAAACCGGTGTTTTTATAAGGTGCAACCAGGTAGGTGATATTGAACTGAGGGTTGGCAGCACTATAGGCTTCGATATCCAGAATGGTTACATTCTTACGGGTATCATCTGCATCAAACGCATTTGCCAGTTCCTGTGTTGGCAGGTTTACACTCCATCCCTGTGCATAAGGACTGCCACCGGTCAGGTTACGTACGCCATGGTGCTGTACAGCGAAATTGCCCTGTCCCCGACCCGGATTACTCCAATCGTAGAAGGGATTGTTATTGCTGTACTGGATTTCAAATACAGACTCCGGACCGTTTTCGCCGCTGGCCAGGAATATGTTTCCGAAATTGGGAACCAGGCTGAAGGGCCCATTGATCACTTCCTCCAGTACAGTAGCCGCTTCATCAAACTTTGCAGGGTTTGAACTTCCCTGGTATAACAGTACTTTACCCAACAAGGCCTGCGCTGCATATTTGGTAGCACGTCCGGGTTCATTTACTGTTGTAGGAAGAGAAGCAATTGCAGCACGCAGATCCGTTTCGATTTGCGCATATACTTCTGCTTTAGGTGTGCGACCAAGTGACTTGCTATCACCAACGCCTAAACGACGTTCGGTAAACAGGGGCACATCTCCAAAGAAACGCACCAATTCAAAATAATAATAGGCACGCAGGAAATAAGCCTGTGCATATACCTGCTCCTTTGCTGCGAACTCCAGTTTGCTTTTATTTTCTTCCAGGTAATTGGCCCGGTTGATGCCCTCGTAACAGGTTCTCCAGATTTCGGTGAGATAACTGTTAACAGGTATGGTTGTATAATCATCCATTTGCTGTAGTCCCAATACATCGGTGGCGTTTTCACCACCTGAAACGGAGTTGTCAGAGGCTACATCACCAATAATGGGAACTGCCCAAAGCCACTGCATAGGAGAGTAAACACCTACCAGCATTTTCTGATAATCATCTGCCGTTTTAAAATAATCATCGGCGGTGATCTGATAATCCTCTCTCGGACTATAGTCAATAAATTTGGTGCAGGAAGGTGTGGCAGCCATCAGGGCCAGACCAACTGCTATGTATAAACGATTTTTCATTGTGCTCTGTTTGTGGTTAGAATTTTACATCAATTCCGGCAGACCAGGTACGCGCCTGTGGGTACACACCGCGATCAATACCTGTATCAAAAATTCCTCCTGAGATTTCAGGATCATATCCGGAATACTTTGTGAACGTCAGTGCGTTTTTGATTTGCGCATATACCCTGATGCGGTTCACTTTGATACGTTTCATCCAGTTGCTGTTGATAGTATAACCCAATTGCAGGTCCTTGATCTTGATAAAAGAACCATCTTCCACATATCGGTCGGATGCGCGGGTATTGTTATTGCCATCCACAAATGAAT
>JAGKTB010000319.1:0-5062 GCA_018993145.1 Flavihumibacter sp. | reverse complement strand
CAGGAACAGAAAAAAAGGCAGGTTTTGCACTACCGCCTGGTAGTTGATCCGGAATCTTTTTTCTTTTTTGTCGTTTTGTTTTTTCATACGACTGGCTGGTTGATCAATAGGACATTAACATTTCACTACTACGATATATACCGTCTTTATATTCTTTCTGCCACCCTGAGTTTTGCACTCCGGGATCGGCTGTTTCTTTTTTGTTCTTCCATTGTTGGTACAATGGGCTTTTTCGTTATCACTTTCAGCAGACTCACCTGTTTTTTGTTTTCAAAAGGATGATCTTCCTCCGGTTCAAAACTTCCCTGTTTGAAAAACTGTTTCACCAGCCGATCTTCCAGGGAATGAAAGGTGATGATTGCCGCTCTCCCACCCTGCACCAATACTTCAGGCAATTGCTCCAGTAATTCTTTCAGCGCCCCCATCTCATCATTCACCTCAATCCGCAACGCCTGGAAAACCTGCGCGAGGTATTTATTCGGATTGCCTTTCACCACACCCTGAATGGCAGCTTTGAACTGCTGGATAGTTTGCATCGGCATCGTAGCCCTGAGGGTAACAATGGTTTTTGCAAGCGTTCTGGCATTCGTTACCTCTCCATACTGCTCAAATAATTTATGCAGTTGCTGTTCGGAGTAGGTTTGTAAAAGCTGCGCAGCAGTTCGTTCAGAACGGGCATCCATGCGCATATCCAGATCTGCATCAAATCGAATGGAAAAACCACGCTCCGCTTCATCAAACTGGTGACTGCTCACCCCCAGATCTGCCAGCACCCCATTCACACTGTTTATCTTATGTAACCGAAGGAAGCGTTGGAGGTGCCGGAAATTATGCGGCACAAACAAGACCCTTGGATCATCCGGCAGATTCTGTGCGGCATCCGCATCCTGGTCAAAGGCAACCAACCGGCCATCCGGACCCAGTTTCCCGAGTATGGCTTTGGAATGCCCACCACCACCGAAAGTGCAATCCACATAGGTGCCGGCCGGATCAATCTGCAGGGCCTCCAGGCATTCAATAAGCAGTACCGGTATATGGTAAGCTTCCTCCTGCATATCAAACCCCATTTCCGTTTCCGCCACCCATCACCTGTTGTGCCAGGCTGCTGAAACTGTCAGCTGAAAACGATTCAAAGAACTTCTTATAGGTTGCACTGTCCCAAATCTCAATTTTGTCAACCGCCGACACCAGTACGATGTCTTTGGATAGCCCAGCATATTCTTTCAGATTGGGAGGCAATAGCAACCTTCCGGCTGTATCGGGCTCCACCTCTGTGGCCCCGTTCATGAAAAACCTTCTGAATTCCCGTACTTTGGGGTCAAAATCATTCAGCTTGCTGATCTGCGCATATATCGGTTCCCAGCTTGCCTGGGGATATAAGGTGAGGCATTTTTCAAACCCACGGTTGATGACGAATGGCATCGCATTCTCCGGCAGTTGCTTTTTCAGCCCGGCCGGGAGGAGGAAGCGCCCTTTGGCGTCCAGCGTTGCTTCGTATTCGCCCAGAAAACCTTTCATTTATCGATATATGCCCTGATTTTGACATTTATTACCACAAAATAACACTTTTTCCCACTTACGGGAGAAATTTTGGATGCTTTATTTTATCCACATGGGACATTTACGTCAAACCCTTAGTAGATCTACGTTTCCGCCAAAAATGTGGGTAAACCCGTGAGGAGGCTGTGAATTGAATGTGAATAGCTGTGGATAAGCTGAATATTCGACTTATTTGTTGAAATTTGCGCCCTCATGGCTACTGCAGAAAACCCCCGTTCCATTCGAATTGAAGCTTTCCGGTATCATCTTCCCGAGGAGCGGATCGCCCTGTATCCACTCGCAGAAAGAGATGCCTCGAAACTCCTGGTATACCGGGCTGGCAATATATCAGCATATACCTACCGGGAACTACCGGGACTGATCCCTTCCGGATATACCCTGGTATTCAACAACACCAAGGTCGTACAAGCCCGGCTCGCATTCCGTAAACCTACAGGAGGAACGCTTGAATTGTTCTGCCTGGAGCCGGATAAAAAGTACCCCGATATTACCACTGCGATGTTGCAGAAAGAAGATGTGTATTGGGTTTGCCTGGTTGGAGGAGCAGCCAAATGGAAAGATGGACAGGTATTGGAACTGGAATCGGAAGCCGGCCTGAAACTGGAAGCCAGGCTCGCTGAAAAACGATCCGGTGAATACCTGATCCGGTTCACCTGGAACCCACCCGCGCTAAGTTTTGCAGAAGTATTACATCTCGCCGGGAAAGTGCCAATCCCCCCCTATATCAAAAGAGCAGCTGACAGCACCGACGAACAACGGTACCAAACCGTATACGCAGAAACAGAAGGTTCTGTAGCTGCGCCCACCGCAGGTCTTCACTTTACCCAATCACTTCTGGATCAACTAACGGAAAAGAACATACGTAAAGAAATGGTTACCCTGCATGTTGGCGCCGGAACCTTTCAACCGGTAAAGTCCGATACCATGCAGGGGCATGATATGCATGCCGAGTACATTGATGTCAGCCGGGAGTCAATTAAAAACCTTCAGCAACAGGCTGATCACCTGATAGCAGTTGGAACTACTTCGCTCAGAACACTGGAAACCCTCTACTGGATGGGTGTAAAAGCGCATTACCTGCCCGAGGCTTCCATCGGAGAACTCAGTATCAACCAGTGGGAAGTGTATGATGAATGGATGCAAAAGTCGTTGCCTGCAACAGCGGCATTACAATCCTTACTAACCTGGATGGATAACCGCCAATTTGATTGTCTTATCTGCAAAACACAGATTCTCATCACACCCGGTTATACCATGCGTATGATCAAGGGACTGATCACAAATTTTCACCAGCCTCAATCTACTTTACTATTGCTGATTGCTGCTGTTGTTGGAGAAGATTGGAAAAAAATCTATCAATACGCGCTTGATCATGAATTCCGTTTCCTGAGTTATGGCGACGGTTCCCTGCTCTGGTGTAAACAATAATCAGGATTCTTTACTGTAGGGCATTTCAATGGTGAAAGCGGTTCCTTTACCAAGGGTACTGTCCACTTTGATTTTTCCCTGGTGTGCATCCACAATGGTTTTCACATAACTGAGTCCGAGTCCAAATCCTTTAACATTGTGCAGATTACCGGTATGAACGCGGTAGAATTTTTCGAAAATCCGCTTCACACTTTCCTTGCTCATTCCAATGCCATTGTCTTCAATGCGAATCACTATCCCCCTTGCATTGGAACTGGTGTAGAGCTTTAAAACCAGGTTGTCTTTTGAATATTTCACTGCATTGTCAACAAGGTTATTGATCAGGTTAGTGAAATGAACTTCATCTGCCATGATCAGATCATTCTTCGCATTCAGGTGAAGATCCGCATAGCCATTCTTATGCTGTAACTGGAGATCAAAATTCTCCAATACCTGTTCAATTACTGCATGCACATGCACCGGCTTTTTATTCAGATTGATTTCCTGGCGATCCATAAGAGCCGCCTGCAGAATGGTTTCCACCTGTTTGTTCATCCGTTTGTTTTCTTCCTTGATGATGCCGGTGAAATATTGCATCTTCTCTTTATCGTTGGAATCTTTTTCTGTTCGCAATGCGTCTACCGCCAGTGAGATCGTGGCGAGTGGGGTTTTGAATTCATGCGTCATGTTGTTGATGAAATCGTTCTTGATTTCACTAAGTTTTTTCTGACGCAACAAGGCACTTACCGTAACATAAAAGGCAGCCAACAGAATTAATGTAAACAGGATGGCACCACTCAGCATCCAGCGCAACTCCTTAAACACAATATTTTTCACATTGGGAACCACCACTACCATCGCTTCCTCCGGAACCAGTCCTTCCATATTACTGCCACCCGGAACCAGTAAGGGATAAATAAACCGACGGTTTCGTACGGTATCTTCAAATACTTTGTCAAATCCCGGCGAGCGAAGTTCATCGTAGGTAAGAAAACCCGCGTCAGATGTGATCAGGAATTCAAAGCGGGTATCCTTTAATCCGAAGGCATTGAAATTTTTTCTCAATTTTTCCTGCACTTCGAAGGGAGTGAATTTTTCGGAAATAGTTGAGGGCTTCATCAGTTCCATCATTAACTGATCGGAAGGCCAACTCAGATTGGGACGTAGCCGGCGATTTTTCAGCGATGGCAAGGTCCCTTTCTGGGCCATCAGCTCCTCTCCCGTTTGTCCCATTGCCTTGACAATATTATCCGCAAGCTGTTCTTCCTTTACCACCAGCATACTCCGAAACCAGGATATCTGGATGACAATGATGCCAACCAGGGAAAGAGCCACCAGTAAAATGATCAAAGGAAAAATTCGCTTCATTTCGGCAAAAATAGCGTTGGTTAATGATTTGGCCTATCTGCCCCTGCATTCCCGCTGTGAATTAACAGTTGTTTATAGGCGATCCTGAACAAATATTGTTCTATTTCCCAATATTCCATAAATTAACTGTATGACACAAATCTTACCTGCTGCAGGAACCCTTTTAATTGCGGATCCTTTCTTGAAGGACCCTAATTTCATGCGTACGGTGGTTTTTCTTTGTGAACACCAGGAAGAGGGCAGTTTCGGGTTTGTTTTAAACCGTTTGTATGATTTCACGCTGGATCAGTTGATGGCCAGTGCGGAGGGCATGCCCTTACCCGTTTATTACGGCGGACCAGTACAGGTTGATACCATTCATTTTTTGCATCAGTATCCGGATCTGATTCCCGGAGGTTTTGAAGTGGCGGAGGGTATTTATTGGGGAGGAGATTTCGAAACTGCCGTACAACTTTTACGCGATAACGAAATAACACCCCGGGGTATCCGCTTTTTTATCGGCTATTCCGGCTGGTCCGAAGGACAATTACTAAACGAGTTGAAAGAGAAGTCCTGGATCACATCGAAAGGCAACCAGCGATTGGTTTTTGAGATAGATCAGAATGCCGTCTGGAAAGAAGCCCTGAAAGACCTGGGAGGAGAATACGAGCAACTGATCAATTATCCAATCGATCCGCAACTTAACTAAACAAAAAACCGGCACTTCATTGGAAGTCCGGTTTTTTGT
>JAGKTB010000318.1:0-3413 GCA_018993145.1 Flavihumibacter sp. | reverse complement strand
GCTTTTGCCAGCTCGATGGAAATCTCTCTGTAATCTTTTTTTATCTCGTAATATTTCTCCGCTTTTTTTGCCTGGTTCTCAAGGGTCTTCAACTGGTTGTTGATCTCAAATAAGAGGTCTTCAATCCTGGCCAAATCCTGTTCGGTTGCATCCAGTTTCTGACGGGCTTCCTTTTTCCGGGTTTTGTATATGGAGATCCCGGCGGCCTGCTCCAGCATTCGACGGCGACTGTTATCCTTATCTTTAATCAGGTCGTCCACCATACCCAACTCAATGATGCTATAGCTATCGGTACTTACACCGGTATCCATGAAAAGATTCTGGATGTCTTTCAGTCGGCAACTTACATCGTTCAGGCGGTATTCACTCTCCCCGCTTTTATAAAATTTTCGGGTAATTGTAACCGTATTAAACTCAGTTGGAAGCAGGTTTTTTGTGTTCTCAAAAGTCAGACTCACTTCCGCCAGTCCGGATGCCGAACGTGTCCGCGATCCATTAAACACCAGGCTGTCGAGGTTCTCCGAACGCAACTGGCTGATCTTCTGTTCGCCGATTACCCAGCGGATACTGTCGATAATATTACTCTTACCGCAACCATTCGGACCAACAATACCGGTGATATTCTGGTCGAAATGAACGACGGTTTTATCGGCAAAACTTTTAAAACCCTTTATTTCTAAGCTCTTTAGACGCACAATTATCCAATTTTAGAGGGAAGCAAATATATAGGATTGATTTCAACTTGGATGGGGTCAATGTTCAATCTGAGACGATAATTCTGTACTTCTTTTGCACAATATGGGGGCCTGTTACTAATTAACGACAATAAATAAACAATATAAAATATAAAAATAAATTGATGTAAAATAATATGTAAATAATTAATTATTTATAAATATGCATATAAACTAGCTTCTTCTGTGCTTTTCATCTGATTTCCAATGGCTAATTCCACCATCGAAAAGCATACAGAATGTATATTTGGCGCATGAAAATTGACCTTCGTTCTGATACGTTCACTAAACCTACTCCGGGTATGCTGGATGCAATTGCCCGTGCCGAAGTGGGAGATGATGTCTTTGGAGAAGACCCTTCCGTCAATGAACTGGAATCGCGCATGGCCAGCCTCTTTGGTATGGAAGCCGCACTATTTTGTCCTACCGGTACCATGAGCAACCAGCTAGCTATAAAAGTACATACCCGTCCGGGTGATGAAGTCATCTGCGAACAACAGGCACATGTTTACATATATGAAGGTGGAGGAATCGCCTTTCATTCCGGCTCCCAGGTTAAAGCCCTGGCTGGCAATCGGGGAAGAATAACTGCTGATCAGGTTGTTTCGGCTATTAATCCGGATGATGTGCACAAAGCCCGAACCTCATTGGTTTGCCTGGAGAATACGAGTAACCGGGGTGGTGGCTCCTGTTATAATTGGGATGATATCCTTGCTGTCAAACAGGTATGCCAAATCAATGGATTAGCCTTGCACCTGGATGGAGCCAGGTTATTCAATGCCCTTGTAGCAACCGGACAAACTCCCACGCAATATGGTCAAACCTTCGACAGCATATCCGTGTGTTTCAATAAAGGAATGGGATGTCCGATCGGATCTGTTTTAATGGGAAACCACGATTTTATTCGCCAGGCCCGGAGAGTCCGAAAAGTATTTGGTGGTGGTATGCGCCAGGCCGGCTTTATGGCGGCAGCTGCCATTTACGCACTGGATCATCATATTGATCGCCTGTCGGAGGATCACCGGCATGCACGTGAAATTGCAGCTTTGTTGGCAACCAGGGATTTTATCGGTTCCATCCTTCCCGTTGAAACCAACCTGGTCATCTTTGAAGTGAAAGGGCGCTACACGGCCGCGACGCTGGTAGATACCTTAAAGCATTATGACATTCATAGCCTCGCGATCTCTCCTACCCAGATTCGGATGGTAACTCATCTCGATATCACCCGGGCTATGACAGATCGCCTGCTTCAAGTTTTGAATGAATTGTAACTTAGTCCTTTTGCAAGCAAACTAACAACATGTTACCAACCATTAACCCGAGTTCTACCAAGGCCTGGAAAGGGCTGCAACAACATTTTGAATCACTAAAAGACCAGCCCATGCGAAGCCTTTTTCAGGCCGATCCGCAGCGATTTGAAAAGTTTTCACGTCGCCATCAGGAGCTGGTGATTGATTTTTCTAAAAACAGGATTACCGATACTACCTGGCAATTGCTCCTTGAGCTGGCAACCGAATGCCAACTCGAACAGGCAATCAAGGCTATGTTCAATGGTGAGCTCATCAATAAAACCGAAGGCAGGGCTGTATTGCATACCGCTCTGCGTAATTTCTCCGGAAAGCCTGTGCAAACAGAAGGTAGAGATATAATGCCGGACGTACAGGCAGTTCAACTGCAGATGGCCCGCTTTTGTGAGCAGGTTCATTCCGGCAGTTGGAGAGGATATACCGGTAAAAAGATTCGATTCATAGTAAATATTGGTATCGGGGGAAGTGATTTGGGACCGTTAATGGTAACGGAAGCGCTCAAGCCATTCTGGAAAGAAGGCATTCAGCCATATTTTGTTTCCAATGTAGATGGCACCCATATAGCTGAAACCTTGAAGAAAATTGATCCGGAGGAAACCCTTTTCCTGATTGCCTCCAAAACCTTCACCACGCAGGAAACCATGACCAATGCACATACTGCCAGGAATTGGTTTCTGCATTCAGGAGCTTCCGAGCAGGACATTGCCCGACATTTTGCCGCGCTGTCTACCAATGAGAAAGAGGTAGTGAAATTCGGCATTGATAAAGCCAACATGTTTGGTTTCTGGGATTGGGTTGGTGGCAGGTATTCATTATGGAGCGCAATTGGATTATCCATTGCTCTGACCATCGGTTACCCTGCTTTTGAGGAATTATTGAAAGGAGCCTATGCAGCTGATGAGCATTTCCGCACGACCCCATTTGAAGATAATATACCGGTGCTCATGGCCATAACCGGACTCTGGTACACGAATTTTTTTGGTGCCCAGACGGAAGCCATTCTACCTTACGATCAATATATGCACCGTTTTCCAGCCTATTTCCAGCAGGGCAATATGGAAAGCAATGGTAAATCTATAGATCGGAACGGGAATAAAGTAAACTATTCAACAGGGCCGATCATCTGGGGCGAACCAGGTACGAATGGGCAACATGCATTTTATCAGCTCATCCACCAGGGTACTCCACTCATTCCCTGTGACTTCATCGCGGCAGCGAAATCGTTCAATCCAGTTGGTGATCACCACCAGAAACTGCTCTCCAATTTCTTCGCCCAAACTGAAGCGTTGATGAATGGAAAGTCGGAAGCAGAAGCCCGGGCGGAACTGGAGAAAGCAGGAATGTCGTCTGAAAAGATTGCTGAACTATTGCC
>JAGKTB010000317.1:0-6615 GCA_018993145.1 Flavihumibacter sp. | reverse complement strand
CTAAATCGTATATGAAAAAGTATAGCAAAATACTGCTGACTGTGTTGATCATTGGTGCTTCCTTATATGCCATCGTAACTGTACTTAAAAAAAACAAAGCCGAAGCAGCTGAAAAAACTGCGATAGTAGCAGCCACCAACGCCACTGTTGCAGTAAGAGTGGACACTGTTCAATTTTCCAATCCGGCTATTGCGCTTACTGCGAATGGAAATTTTGAGCCCTTCCAGGAATTATCATTTTCGGCAGAAAAGCCTGGAAGAGTAGTGAATGTACTGGTGAAAGAAGGTGATAATGTTAGAAAAGGCCAGGCACTTGCAACCATTCGTGTTGACCAGTTAAATGTAGACCTGCAAACTGCTGAAGCCAATTATAAAACTGCGGAAACAGATTTGAATCGATATGAAAATGCTTTCCGAACCGGTGGCGTTACACAGCAACAACTCGATCAGGCCCGATTGAACCTTGCCAATGCCAAATCCAGATTGCAGCAGGCTGGTATCAACCTGGGTGACGCTACTATCCGTGCTACCATTGATGGGCTTATTAATGCACGTAAAATCGAGCCCGGATCTGTTGTATCACCGGGAACACCCCTGTTTGATATTGTAAATATTTCAAAGCTGAAATTAAAAGTGCATGTAAATGAAGCACAGGTAGCACAGCTTAAGGTGGGAAAGCAGGTGAAGATTACCGTTAGTGTTTTCCCTGATAAAAACTTCACCGGAAAGATTTCATTTATCGCGGCTAAAGCCGACCAGGCGCTGAATTTCCCCGTTGAGATTGACCTGGGTGCCAATCCGGGTAACCTGATTAAAGCCGGTATGTTTGGTACAGCTGAATTTGATTTTGAGCAACAAAAACCCGTATTGTTGATTCCCCGCTCCGCATTCGTAGGCAGTGTGAACAGCAATGAGGTATTTGTAGTACGTAATAATAAAGCTACCCTGGTAAAATTGACCAGCGGTCGGGTGTTGGATAATCAGGTTGAAATTCTGGATGGTCTTCAGGAAGGTGACCTGGTAATTACAAGCGGACAAATCAACTTAACCAACGGAACCGAAGTATCCATTATTCCGTAAAAAAGAAGGAACATGAAAATTGCAGAATTATCGATAAAAAGACCCTCATTGGTGATCGTATTGTTTACGATCCTGACCCTGGGTGGTCTCTTCAGCTATACTCAACTGGGTTATGAGCTGATCCCGAAATTTGAGACCAATGCGATCACGGTTTCCACTATTTATCCCGGGGCCTCTCCCAGTGAAGTGGAAAATACCGTGACTAAAAAAATTGAAGACGCAGTTGCCTCTTTGGAGAATATCAAAAAACTGGAATCCAAATCACTGGAGAATGTATCTCTGGTTACGATTACGCTTAACAGTACGGCAGATGCCGACTATGCTTTGAATGATGCACAGCGCAAAATCAATGCAGTACTAAAAGATCTGCCGGATGATGTAGACCCTCCTTCTCTGAATAAATTCTCATTGAGCGATCTGCCTATTATGACCCTGGCAGCATCCGCCAAACTGGAAGAAGCCCAGTTCTTTGACCTGGTAGATAAACGGATCAGTCCGGTTTTATCAAGGGTTAACGGTGTGGCGCAAGTGAACCTGGTGGGTGGACAGGAACGCGAGATCCAGGTGAGTCTTGACCCACAAAAGATTAAAGGTTTCGGATTATCCGTTCCCCAGGTTCAGCAGGCCATTCTGAGTTCCAACCTCGACTTTCCTACCGGTAACGTACAAACGAGGGAACAAAGTATACTGGTTCGACTGGCCGGAAAATATAAAACCGTAGAGGAGTTACGCAACCTGGTGATTGTTTCCAACAATGGAATCCAGGTTCGGCTTGGTGATGTAGCAGATGTGCAGGACAGTCAAAAGGAGGTGGAAAAAATCGCTAGAGTAAACCAGCAGAATGCCATCACTATTCAAATTATCAAACAATCGGATGCCAATGCCGTGGCAGTGAGTGAAGAAGTGCAGAAACAGATCCAACGACTGGAACAGGATTACAGTGCCAATGAACTGAAACTGAATATCGCGAATGACAGCACTGTATTTACATTGGAAGCGGCTGATTCAGTTGTGCATGACCTCCTGCTGGCAGTTGTATTGGTTGCTTTCGTAATGTTATTCTTCCTGCACAGCTTACGGAATGCGGTCATTGTGATGGTGTCCATCCCGGCATCCCTGATCGCGACCTTTATTGGCATGGCGCTGTTTGACTACACACTGAACCTGATGAGTTTGCTTGGTCTTTCACTGGTTGTTGGTATCCTCGTGGATGATGCAATCGTTGTACTGGAAAATATTTATCGCCACATGGAGATGGGTAAAAACCGTGTGCGTGCCGCTATGGATGGAACCAAGGAAATTGGCTTTACTGTTACAGCCATTACACTTGTAATTGTGGTGGTATTCCTACCGATTGCACTGAGTACCGGACTGGTATCGAATATCATCAAACAGTTCTGTGTAACCGTAATTATTTCTACCCTTTTATCACTGCTCTCTTCCTTTACAATTGTACCCTGGTTATCATCCCGTTTCGGTAAACTGGAACACTTAACAGGTAAAACAATCTTTGGACGAATCATCCTTGGTTTTGAAAAAGGACTGGACAGATTTACCCACTGGATCAGTGGAATCCTGACATGGAGCCTGCGTCATAAGCGCATAACCCTGGGAGTGGTATTGGTGATGTTCCTTTCTTCCTTCTACATTGTAGGCGCCGGATATGTGGGTTCTGAATTCTTTTCAAAAAGTGATCGTGGGGAATTCCTTGTGCAGCTTGAATTACCCAAGGATGCAGCAATTGAACAAACCAATCAGCTGACACAAAAAGCAGAGAAATACTTACAACAAAAAATTGAAATCGTAGACCTGATCACTACTGTTGGTCAAACCAGTGAAGGACTGGGAGCATCTCAGAGCACTGCATATAAATCAGAGATCAAAGTTAAACTGGTACCCAAGGAACTTCGGAAGGATGACAGTTATGTATATGCCGCGAAGATCAAACGGGAACTGGAAAACGTATTGGTTGGTGCCAAGATCAAAACTACACCCATCGGCATGTTGGGTACAGCAGACCTGGCACCACTTGCATTGGTGGTAACCGCATCGGATCTGGACAGTGCACTGGCCTTTGCCAATGAAGCACATGCTTTGTTGAAAAAAATCCCAGGCGCAACTGAAACCAAATTAACCGTGGAATCGGGTAACCCGGAGATCAATGTTCAGGTAGATCGTGATAAGATGGCAGCGCTTGGATTGAATATGCAAACGGTGGGACTGACCATGCAAACTGCCTTCAACGGCAATACTGATGGAAAGTTTCGTGCCGGAGAATATGAGTATGATATTAATATCCGTTACGGCAGTTTTTCCCGTTCGAATATGCAGGATGTAAGTAATCTTGAGTTTGTGAACAATATGGGACAGACGGTTAAACTATCCCAGTTTGCAACCGTACGGGAAACATCCGGACCAAGCCAGTTGGAAAGAAGGGATAAGAGCCCCTCTGTAACCGTACAGGGACAAAGTGTTGGGCGCCCTACTGGTACGATTGCGGCTGAATGGGAGCAGGCATTTTCCCAATTACGTAAGCCTACGGGTGTGAACTATCTCTGGGGTGGTGATATGGAAAATCAGAGTGAAGGATTTGGCACACTGGGTATTGCCCTTCTTGCTGCTATTCTGCTGGTATACCTGGTGATGGTGAGCCTGTATGATAGTTTTGTATATCCATTTGTGGTATTGTTCTCTGTGCCCCTGTCCTTTATTGGAGCTTTCCTCGCATTAGGTCTGACCAACAATTCATTAAACATCTTTACCATTTTGGGTATCATCATGTTAATTGGATTGGTAGCGAAGAACGCCATCATGATTGTAGATTTTGCGAATCACCGGAAAGCCGAAGGCGAATCTACTTTCCAGGCCCTGGTGCAGGCCAACCATGCGAGATTACGTCCGATCCTTATGACTACCATCGCGATGGTATTTGGCATGTTACCTATTGCAATTGCATCGGGCCCTGGTGCGGAATGGAAAAACGGCCTGGCCTGGGTAATCATTGGCGGATTGGTAAGCTCCCTGTTCCTTACCCTTGTTATTGTACCGGTGATCTACGCCATATTTGATGGCTGGCTGGAAAAAGCAAAGAATAAAAAGAAAGGACAAAAAACAATAGATGAGTTGATCGTGGAGGACTTTACCCCTTCTCCCACACAGGATGGATTTACTCCCACGCATGTGGTTTGATGAATGAAAAAGAGAAGCAGTCGCTACACGGCTGCTTCTTCTTTCTCTCTACGGTTCGAAGCGTGCTCTATTTTACGGATATAAGTTTCCTGAATAATGATTAACAAAGCAGCGAGCATCGGGCTTGCCAGTAACAACCCAATTGCACCAGCCAGAATTCCCATCAATACCTGCCAGAACAATGCCAGGGCAGGAGGCAATTCAACCATTTTCTTCTCAATCATAGGAGTAATAAAATAGCTCTCAATAATCTGGATCGAGAAATACAGAATAACAATATAGAGAGCCATTTGCTGGCTTTCAAGCAACCCCTCCAGAATGGCAGGAACGAGTGCCAGGTATGGACCGATATACGGAATGAATGTACATCCTGCAGCGATCAATGCAAGAATAAAAGCCAGTGGTACTCCCAATAGAGCCAGCCCGATACCGGTAGCAAGTCCCACCACCAGCATGGATGCGAATTTGGCAGCCAGCCAGGTTGCCAGAGTTTGATACACTTTACGAATCAGATTGCTGACAGCCTTTTTTTTATTGTCAGGAAACAGGCGAACCAATCCATTAAAATAGTTTGTTGGTGATGCAGCCAGAAAGATTGCTGCAATTAGAACAATCAGCATATTTCCTAAAACGCCAAGAAAAGAACCTACATAAGAAGCGGCTTTGGTCAGCAAATCCTTGTTTTCAGTAACTGCTTTACCCGGGTCTTTAGGCAATTCTTTGATGAGTTTTTTTCCAACCGGATGCGATTGAATCGCCTTTTTAAGCTGATCGATCGATTTTGGAAGGGTCGAAGAAATTTCATCCAGTTGTTTGGATACAGAAGGCCCGGCAATCAGAAAAAATCCGGTTAGTACAAGTGCAATAGAAACAAGTGTGATAACCAGTGCCCAACTATATCGAAGTTTCAGCTTTTTTTCAATCCATACAGAAATAGCATGAAATAATATGGACAGTAAAATGCTGGAAAAGATCAGTAGAAAAAAATTGAACTGCCATACGAAAATCGCCAGTAATCCACCGGTAACAAACACCAGTAAACTGTATTGAAAAAGAATGGAAAGGGAAGGCTTGGGTTTCATACTAAGCAGTCCCTCAAAAAAATCATGCCCGGTTAAGCAGGTTGAAAACCGGAACAATTTTCCCCATTACAATTTAAAATTCCAGGTAACACTGGGTATGATCGGGAACAGACTTACCTGTCGGGCATCTACTTTCAGTGTGCCATCAAGCGCAGAACCTGTCTGATCGAAATAAAGGAAATAAGGATTTAGGCGACTGTAAACATTGTAAATACTGAATACCCAATGTCCTTTGATGCGGCGAGGCTTTTTAGGAATTGGGGTATAGGTAGCTGAAAAATCCAATCTATGGTAAGCTGGTAAACGATACTGATTAATTCTGCTAAACTCCTGTGTTAGTACCCCGTTTACGAGGTAAAATCGTTCTGGCAAAGTTGTGGCGTTACCTGTTCCATACACAAATACGGCTGACAATTTCCATTTTTTATTGAGCTCATAGGAGGCAACGGCAGAAAGATCATGCCGTCTGTCGTAACGTGCAGGATACTTAAGGCCATCATTCAAATCAGGAAATTTCCTGTACGTCCAGCTAAGTGTATAACCCAGCCATCCGGTCATTCTGCCGGTGTTTTTGCGAACAAAGAATTCTGCTCCATAACTCCAGCCATCTCCAAAAACAAATTCTTCTTCCGGATCTGCCAGCGAAGGGGTGTAGCCCTCCCGATATTCGATCTGGTTTTCCATTTGCTTGTAGTAAACTTCTACCGAGGTTTCGTAGGTATTGTTCTTAAAGTTTCGAAAATAACCGGCAGCATATTGCCAGCTTAACTGTGGCCGCACAAAAAGCGTACTCGGCACCCATAGATCAGTAGGCAGTGTGTTCCCGGCATTGGTAACCAGGTGTATGTACTGGTAATTCCTGGAGACAGATGCTTTAATGGAACTGGCATCATTGATACTATAGCGCATGGTGAGTCTGGGTTCCAGGCCTCCGTAATTCTGGACCCGATCTCCTCTACCATATTGAACACTGTCTATTTTATTTCCATTTTCATCTCGCTGGTAACGGGTATAAGAACCAACCTGTGTGAAATTACTGTACCGAAGTCCGGCGCTGATTCGAAACTGATCCGTAAGATCCCAATCGTCCTGGCTCTAAATAGCCGACTCTCTTGCAAATTTGCGCTGTGCGTTGTTCGGAGTAAAATCAATAGAATCAGATCGCCCTGAAACCAGGTTCGGTTTAAATGTATGATGCGTGTATTGCGCTCCAAATTTCAATTTGTGTTGAGATCCCGGGTAATAATCCATATCGAATTTGGCGG
>JAGKTB010000019.1:0-5782 GCA_018993145.1 Flavihumibacter sp. | reverse complement strand
GAAGACGGTAATTATTGATGCCGGCCATGGCGGACGGGATCCCGGAGCACGGGGACTTATTTCCACAGAAGCCGAAGTTGCCTTATCAATTGCACTGAAATTGGGTAAGGAATTAGAACAGGCTTTTCCTGAAATAAATTTCATTTACACAAGAAAAGATGCCAATCTTCCAAAGGGAGTAACCGACCCCAACCTGGCGAACCGGATCAGGGCTGAAATGGCCAATGAGGCTAAGGGCGATCTCTTCATCTCCATTCACCTGAATGCGACCGGTCAAAAAGCCGGGGGATGGTATCAAAAGAAAATAGTTGGGTACAAGAACAAGGTGGTTTACGTAGGAAAGGGTAAAACCAGGAAGAAAAAGCTGATAAAGCAGCCGATTTACGAAAGTTATTATGTGAAAAATACCCGGATAGGCACTGAAACTTATATCTGGGCGGCTGACCGATCCAGTGCAAAAAGTGAGAACATCGTGCTGGATGAAGAAGAAAGCGGTGAAGAAGAACCGGTAGATGATCCAAACAACGTACTGGATCTGAATTCCCCGGAAGCGAAAATCCGGGCACAGTTATATACCAAATATTTTTTTCGAAATTCAGCCCTGCTGGCACAATTTGTTGAGGAAGAGTTTGCCAATGCAGGAAGAAAAAGCTTTGGTGTGAAACAACGAAACCACAAGGGAATCTGGGTTTTACAGGCAACCGGTATGCCCAGCATTCTGATTGAGACCGGTTTTATTACCAATAAAGAAGAGGAAGAGTACCTTGTAAGTGAAGCCGGACAGCAAGAAGTGGTGAATAATATAGTAACTGCGTTCAAACGCTATAAGGAAGAATTGGAAAACCCGCGTCATCTGCCCCGGAGCACAACTGGAAATTAATTCATTACATTTGACTCCAATTCTTAGTGCATGAAAATATCTAATGAAACCAAGATCGGAATCCTGGCAGTGGTAAGTATTACCCTACTGATACTTGGCTTCAATTTTCTGAAGGGAAAAAGTTTTTTCGACAAAAACGATCAGGTATATACGATCTTTCCGAAAGTAACCGGACTTGCGAATTCAAGTCCCGTTTTACTCAATGGTCTTCAGATCGGCATGTTTTCTGAAATTCGTGAACGCAGTCCAAATATTGAAGTTGGCATAGTTGTAACCATCACCCTGGCCCGCCATATTAATATTCCAAAAAATTCCGTTGCCTATATTGATGCAAGTCTTTTAGGCTCCTCCAACCTGGTAATTGAACCAGGTTCTGCAGGCGAATTCCTGGCAGATGGGGATACGATAGGCAGCAAAGTGAAAATCGCCATGCTGGATGAAGTAACCGGCACACTGAATCCCGCCTTGAAATCCCTGGATGGCACACTGGTTTCCCTCGATTCACTCATCCAGGTTGTAGGTACTTATTTTGACCCCAATACCAAAAATAATTTCCATACCATCATTGCCAATTTAGCAAAAGCCTCTGCAGCATTAAATCAATTGATTGCATCACAGAACAGCAATCTTAATAAAACCATGGCCAATCTGGAATCGGTTAGTGGTAACCTTGCTTCGAATAATGAAAGTATCACCCATACCCTGGGTAACCTGGAAAAAACCACTGATCAACTGGCTGCCGCCGATATTAAAGGTATGGTAGACAACCTGCAGACAACCATCGGCAATTTGAATGGCCTGGTGAAGAAAGCGAACAGTAAGGATGGGTCATTGGGACTTCTGTTAAATGATAAACAATTATATCAGAACCTGGAAAACACAACCAGAAGTTTAAATATTTTGCTCGATGATGTAAGGGTGCATCCGAAACGATATATTAATGTATCGGTATTCGGTCGTAAAGACAAGAATAAACCCCTGCAGGCGCCCTTAAATGATTCTACACAAACGACGCCACAATCTCAATAAAATGCGACTGGTTGGACTACTGTTAAGCTGGTTGCTTTTGCTGGCAATGCTGCCTGCTATTGCGCAGGAGCCTGTTCCACCTGCCAATCCGGCTGATACCATGGATATTGTACTGGTGCGTAAAACCGATCGGTTTCGTTACGTGAAAAAAGATTCTGTGACTGAACTTCAGATGCTGGCAGGCAATGTTTTCCTTGAACAGGGAACCACCAAATTTTACTGCGACAGTGCAGTAATTAATCCGGCCACCGGAGTTGTAGAAGCCTTTGGAAACGTACATATTAATGATGCTGACAGCATACACACCTATGCACAATACCTGATCTATTATTCCAATGAGAAAAAAGCCTATCTCAAAAAGAATGTAAGGCTGACGGATGGCAAAGGCGTGCTAACAACCAATGACCTGGAATACGATACCAATTTAAAAATCGGCACCTACACCAATGGAGGTAAAGTAGTCAGTGATAAAACGGTACTGACCAGTAAGGAAGCGATCTATTACGGCGACATGAAAGACGTCTATTTCAAAAAGGACGTAAAGATGAAAGATCCTGAATACGACCTGGCAACAGACTCGCTGCTTTTTAACACAGATAGCCGAATAGCTACCTTTATAACCAAAACGAGAATTGTTTCAGATAGCGGAAGACGTGATATCACCACATCAGAAGGATATTATGATATGAAAAACAAAGTGGCCAAATTTGGTCGCCGGCCAGTGATCAAAGATGGAACCACATTTGTAACCGGAGATGATGTTGGTTTTGATGATAATACCGGTGATAGTTATGCGAGGGGGAATGCTGTATTCCGGGATACAGCCCAGGGCATCTCCATACTGGCCAATGATTTGAAAGCGAATAAAAAAACCAATACCCTCCTGGCAACGCAACGACCGCTGATGATCATCAAACAAAAAGAGGATTCCGTATTCGTATCAGCGGATACCTTGTATTCTGCCCGATTAACGGATAAGGCAGATTACCAGAAAACCTTTATCCGCCCTGTGCAGGTGGTAACGGATAGTTTGGGTACCGACAGCACGGCGCTTTCTGACAGTTTATGGAGGCTTACTGTGCTGGACCCGGCAGATACAACTAACCGTAACCGTTATTTCCAGGCCTGGCACCGGGTAAGGATATTCAGTGATTCTTTGCAGGCGGTTTGCGACAGTCTGTTTTATTCAGGAGTGGATTCCATTTTCCGGATGTTTCATGATCCGGTAGCCTGGGCAAATGGGACGCAGGTAACAGGCGATACCATTTATTTATATACCAAAAACAAAGACCCGGAACGGCTGCATGTATTTGATAATGGGCTGGTAATAAACCGGACTGCAGAAGATTTTTACAACCAGATTAAAGGGAATACGATCAATGGCTATTTCACGGATGGTGTGATCAATTACATGCGCGCAAAAGGTTCCGCAGAGAGTATATATTACGCGCAGGATCAGGATTCGGCCTATTCCGGAGTAAACCGATCAACCGCAGATATTATTGATTTTTATTTTGCAAACAAGGAACTTAATCGGGTTGTTTTCCGAAGCTCCGTTGAAGGAACCATGTATCCCTTCCGCCAGGTAAATCATGGTGAAATGCGCCTGCGTGGATTTAAATGGTTGGAAAAAAGGCGCCCAAAAACTAAATTTGAACTTTTCGAGGACCCGGTAATAAACGAATAGCATGGCAACCATTCCCAGCATACGGCAAATCATAAGGAAACAACTAATCAGTCCGATTCAGGAGTTTATCAAAGACAGCCGGGCAGTGGGAATTACGCTACTGGTCTGTACGATTGTCTCTCTGGTGTTAGCCAATAGTCAATGGAAAGATGCCTATGTGCACTTCATGGAGAAGGAAACACATATCCTACCTTTTCTGCATCTTCCCCACTCCATCCTGCATTGGATAAATGATGGATTGATGACCCTCTTCTTCTTCCTGGTAGGAATGGAAATCAAACGGGAATTACTGATTGGTGAATTGTCCTCAATAAAAAAAGCATCTCTCCCAATTGCTGCCGCACTTGGTGGAATGCTGGTTCCTGCCGGCATCTATGCAATGTTTAATGCATCCACCCCTTACCATAGTGGTTGGGGCATTCCAATGGCAACCGATATTGCTTTTTCGTTTGGAGTTGCTTCTTTATTAGGCAGCCGTGTGCCGGTTACTTTAAAGATCTTTTTAATGGCGCTGGCTATTATTGATGATTTAGGAGCCATACTCGTGATTGCTGTATTTTATGGAGGTGACATATCCTGGTATTATTTACTCGGAGCTGCTGTTTTACTTGGCATACTGCACCTGTTGAATAAATTAAGAGGCAACAAATGGTGGGTAACGCTTATCATAGGTCTATTGGTTTGGTACTGCATCTTCAATTCTGGTATACATGCTACCATTGCCGGGGTGTTGGTTGCGTTTCTTGTTCCGCTTGAGCGTTTATCCAATTATGAGCATGCCCTTCATGACCCGGTGAACTTTATCATCCTGCCACTTTTTGCACTTGCCAATACAGCCATTGAAATACCAGGCAATTTTAGCGAAGCAATTACTACCAGCCTGAGCTGGGGAGTGCTGGCGGGACTGGTATTAGGAAAACCGTTGGGGATTACCTTGGCGTCCTGGATAACAGTAGCAACCGGACTTGGCGAGCGGCCTTCCGGCACCAACTGGATGCAATTGATAGGAATGGGCGCACTCGCTGGCATTGGCTTTACCATGTCTATCTTCATTACCATGCTGGCATTTACAGATCCTGCTACGCAAAATATAGCCAAACTGGCCATTCTGATTGGCGCTGTGGTTTCGGTTGCCGCAGGATTACTATTACTTTACCTGAGCGGAAAACCAAAATAAGCCCAGCTTTAGCGCTATCCTGCAATTTTAATGCGGTTTTAAAAGATTGTTTGCTTGTTTATGCGGTTTTCTCGTATATTGAGGGCCCAACCAACAAACTATGCTTAAACGAGAGCGACAAGCTTATATTTTGCATCAGGTAAACTTGCACAATAAGGTTTTATCAGCTCAGCTTTGCCAGGAAATCAATGTATCAGAAGATACTATCAGGAGGGACCTTCAGGAATTAGCCGATCAGAACAAACTGATCAAAGTGCATGGAGGAGCCCTATCACATTCCTTCAGCCAGGTTAATTTCACTCCGGTCGAAATCTATTCACAGGCCAATAAACAGGAAATTGCCCGCAAAGCAGCAGCCCTGATCGAAGACGGTATGTTCATCCTGACAACAGGCGGAACAACTATTTTGGAAATGGCAAGAGCACTACCGCCCGGACTCAAAGCCACTTTTATTTCAGGAAGTATTCCGGTAATTATGGAATACAGCAATCACCCCAATATTGATGTAATTGTAATCGGTGATAAGGTAGCTAAAAACTCCAAGATTACCGTTGGGGCAGATGCCATTCAACAGATAAAAAGTATCCGTGCAGATATCTGTTTTTTAGGCATCAATGCCATTGACATTCAACATGGAGTTACTGATAATGATTGGGAAGTGGTGATGGTAAAAAGAGCCATGATTGAATCAGCAAAACGGGTTGTTTGTCTCACTATTTCTGAAAAAATGAATTCCACCCAACCTCTGCATGTTTGCGATATTTCTAAAGTAAACACATTAATAACTGAACTAAACGCAACCGATCCTGCACTTCAGCCTTACGCTGCAGCTGGAGTACAGGTACTATAAACAGATACACTACATACTAAATACTAATCAAAACGCGCAATCATGAGAACTGCAAAGCAGGCCTTAATGGCCTTGTTTCTCCTATGCATGTCGGTCCTGGTATGGGCCCAGGAGAGGTCCATCACCGGCAAAGTACAATCCGCATCCGGCGGGCCTTTA
>JAGKTB010000316.1:0-4340 GCA_018993145.1 Flavihumibacter sp. | reverse complement strand
CCTATGTACTGGAAGCATGGGAACGTTTCAATACACATGAGCAAACGCCGGAGGCCCTGATCTCTGGGCTTGCAAAGAATTTTGCCTATATCTGGCTGCTGGCAGTGGATTTCAGTGTCAGAGGCAGGGGCTATGGAAAATGGCTGCTGGATAGCTGCGCTGAACAGGCCCGGGAAGCGGGTTTGCAGGAATTATGGCTGAGCAGTGAAAATGAAAAAAGCCTGGGCTTTTATGAAAAAGCAGGGTTTACCGTAGCTGCTTCAGCTGAAGCGGCATCCGGACTCACCACCTATGTGCTCACTAAATCGCTTGGTTAACTACCAGTCGGCCATCAATAAAAATGGGTAAAACATTGGCGCCATCTGCAGTCAGGCAATACCGGATATCTTTTTCCAATCCGTAACCTGTCAGGCGATGGTAATGCGATGCGTCCTTCTTCTTCATGAATTCATACAGATCCTCCCGTGCTTCCTGGTAGAGGGTGGCCGCCATTTGTGAGGAATCGCAATTTATTTCAAAATGCTCCCGGATGCGGTCAATCACAGCTCCGGCAAACAGGGTGTCTTCCAGGTTGAAGCGATCTTTCCAGGCTGCACAGCCCAGGATCACATTTCTTTTTTCAGCAACCAGGTAGTCGCAAACTGCTGTGAGGTTGGGAAAAGAACCAGTAATCACGGTAGGTGCACCATTGTTTAATGCCATGTGCAGTAACTTGGTTCCATTGGTGGTGGTCAGCACCAGTGTCTTATTCTCCACAAAACTACGCGGGTATTCAAAAGGAGAATTGCCATAGGCAAGTCCGGGTGCCACTTTTCCATCACGCTCTCCGGCAGTGATGGCACCAATCTGTCCGCCCAGTTCAATACAACGCTGCACAGAATCCACCGGAATCACGGAGCTTGCGCCATTATACAGGGCGGTTGCGATGGTAGAGGTGGCCCTCAACACATCAATAATTACAACAATACTTTCGCGAACATCATAGAGATGTAACAGGGCGGGAGACAAGGATGTAAAGAGGCTGGGACGATTGTTCATGGGCAGCAAAGATAAGGGTGGCTCACAAAAATTGCCGCCATCTCTCTGATTCAGCCGTTTGTTTAATGTATAAGTTCCTGGTCTCCATCATTTTTACGAGGTGCCGGAAAAGGTAAAACCGGTCGACCAGCCGGCCAATCACCCCATAAGGCACTTCGTAGTTGACCAGGTCGATCATGATGGTGCCATTTTCAATTTTCATAAAATGATGGGCATGTTCAAAAGATTTGAAATCCCCTTCCATCATTTCATCAATAAAATGAATGGGGGCTTGCAGCGCGCTAATCCGGGATTTATGAAAGCGTGTTTTACCGAGGTGTTTGCCTTTCCAGGTGACTGTTTCCCCCAATTGTATCAGGCCATTGGTGGTGCCGGCAATGGCTTCCTCAGCACTGTCGGTCATGGATTTTTTGTGCAGGTCGATGCTGCGTGAAAGATCAAATACCCTTTCAATCGGCGCCTGGATAAAACTGGTCAGGTGAATGGTTGGCATGTTTACTTCGAAAGCTGTTTTCTTCTTTCCATCAATTCTCGCCAGGTTGTCAGGATAATGCCATTGTCCCGGATGTATTTTTTAACCTCGGGCGATAACATTCCAAGAAGATCTGCTTTCCGCCTGGGACCGCTGTCGCTGATATGTTCAAACACTTCAGTGGGTTGGGTACAATGCATAATCATCATGGTGAGGCCGGGTTTGCATTCTTCCAGCGCCTGGATATATTGTCTGGTTGCATAAGCAGCCAGGGATTTATCCGATTTCAGGGCTTCCTTCGGAATTTTCCAGCCATAACTTTTATTGTGGAGATCGTCCAGCACCGGCAGACCGGCATTCCAGAGCATTGCGCCCAACTGATCTGTCTCCGCTTTTCGCTGGGCCAGCGAAGGGTCATCTTCTATAAGATTGGTGTTATGGCCACCTGGAACCATAACCGGGATGCGCTCCCGGATTCCGGCCTGTACGTATTGCATGGTAAATCCTGGATGCGCAAAAAGCGTACCCATATGGCTGTCGAGGTGGGTTGGTTCCCATCCCATCTGCCGCGCGCGACGAATCTGCGCACTGATTTCCATACCCACTTCTTCAGGTTTGGCATGTTGAACCACTTCCGGAACAGATGCATACATGGCTCCACTGGTAGTATCTACCAATCCGGGAACAGAGGGATAACCACTGAGCGGTCCCCATTTATATTGTTTCCATTCGGAGGTGAGGGTCAGGTGTAAGCCGGCATCGATTTTCGGATTTTCCTTCAACCAGTTCATAAACTGCGGTACCCAGGGGCAGGGCATCATGACACTAACAGAACTGGCAACGCCTTCCGTAAGTGCGCGCATGGCACCCAGGTTGGCATCATAACTCATGCCTGCATCATCTACATGCAGGATAACTACTTTGGATCCTTTTGGAAAGCCTAATCGTTCCGCAAAGGTTGGTTGGGTGCTTTGGCCTTGTGCTGTTAATCCAAGAGCAAGCAATACGAGCCATCCGAAGCTTCTCATAGCGGTTGTTTGAGCCATGAATGTAGGAAAATCGGTGCAGCTTTATTCAGTGGTCTTTGCAGCTGTATCCTGGCTGGCTCTTTCCAGGAACAGGGTTTGAGTAGGATAGGCAAAATCAATTCCCTCTTTTTCAAACGCTTCAAAAATAGCCTGGTAAATTTCCTGTTGGGCATTCATGAAGGCGAGGTAATCTGGTGTATCAATGAAATAGACAGTTTCGAAATTGATGCTGAAATCGCCAAAGGCAGCAAGATGCGATCGGTCAAATGCTGTTATGGACTGCGATTTTATTGCCTTTTCAATGATGCCCGGAATCTGTTTCAGTTTTTCTGCAGGAGTCTGATACGTAACACCAATGGTAAACGCAATCCGCCTTCTTTCCATGCGTTTGAAATTATGTAGTGCCGTATTGGTTAGTTTGGTGTTCGACATGATCACCTGCTCACCAGTAATACTACGAATGCGGGTAGTTTTTATTCCAATGTATTCAACGGTTCCAATCTTTCCGTCCGCATTAACAAAATCACCGATCTCGAATGGTTTGTCAAAGAAGATCACAAAATAACTGAAGAGGTCACCCAGGATGGTTTGTGCCGCTAGGGCGATGGCGATACCACCAATACCCATACCTGCTATAATAGTGGCAACATCATAACCAAGATTGTCTAATAACAATACAATACCAAGAAACCATACGATCGCTTTCAGCACGATCATCACTCCCCGGAGTTGCCGGATCCGTTCGGGAGTTTCATGCCTTCTTTCCATGAAACCTTTCAGCATGGCACCCAGGATATGGTTCACCAGACGGACAGCATAATAAAGTGTAATAACAGTGATCGCTACCCGAAGTATATTGGCCAGCCGTGGGTGCAGGTTGAGATGGGTAATAATATTATAATTGACAAAGAGGTAGATATAGGGAATTACAAATTTCTCCACCCCTTCTATAACCATATCATCATACTGGTTATCAGTTGATGAAACCAGTTGTTGCAGTTTTTTTACCGCGTATTTTTTTACTAACCGAACAATAATCCAGGCAACCAATATTCCTGCTGCTGCTATCAGGTAAGCCAAATAAGTATTTCCCCAAAATGTTTGATTCAAGTATTCTCTCATGAATAAAAATTTAGTGAATAATAAGGCAGGCGGATGGGTGTGGGAGCAGCAAAGCTACAAAAAAAGGCCGCAACGCAGGTAAGCGGCGGCCTTTCTAATGAGATCTTAACAATCAGCTAAAGGGAACTTTAGTCACTTTCGCCTTCAGTTTTTTATCGCGAACAAGAATATAAATTTCCGAATCCGGTTGTGCATGACCGATAGTAACATAACCTAATCCAATTGCTTTTTGCAAACTGGGCGACTGTGTTCCACTGGTTACTTTTCCGATGATATTTCCTTCCGCATCTGCAATCTGGTAATCGTGGCGCGGAATGCCTTTGTCAATCATTTCAAATCCTACCAGCTTGCGTTGAACACCGGCGGCTTTCTGTTCTTCAAGAATATTCCGGGCTGTAAAATCTTTCGAAAATTTGGTAATCCAACCCAGTCCGGCTTCCAGCGGTGATGTGCTGTCGTCAATATCATTACCATACAAACAGTAACCCATTTCAAGTCTTAAGGTATCCCTTGCACCCAGGCCAATTGGTTTGATACCGGCTGCTTTACCTGCTTCGAAAATGGCATCCCAGATTTTATCTGCAGCACCGTCTTTGTCTTCAAAATAGATCTCAACACCGCCTGATCCGGTATAACCGGTTGCGCTGATCAGCACGTTATCTACTCCCGCAAATGGCCCT
>JAGKTB010000315.1:0-6008 GCA_018993145.1 Flavihumibacter sp. | reverse complement strand
CCTGCTGATAAAATCAATTTCAAGAAAGGAAGACAATGCTGAATTAGAGCTGCATTATAAGGGGCTTGATTTTCGGCTAGCCGTTCCCTTTAGCAGTGATGCGGCGCTTGAGAACAGCCTGACCTGCGTATTGGTATTGCTTGAATTGGGTATAGCGCCCGATTCAATACAGCAAAGAATATCAGGACTGCATGCCATTTCCATGCGACTGGAATTAAAGGAAGGCATTAACCAGTGTTCGGTTATTAATGACAGTTATTCGGCTGATATCAGTTCGCTGGTAATTGCACTGGATTTTTTATCACAACAGCAACAGCATACAAGAAAGACCGTCATACTTTCAGACATTCCCGAAACCGGCTGGACATCCGCACAGCTCTATGAACGCGTAGCGGCGCTGTTGCATCATCATGGTGTGCAGCGGGTGATAGGAGTTGGTCAGGATATTACGGAACATGCAGCCATCTTTGCAGCCTATGGTTTTTCAGAGCTTCAATGGTTTGCGGCCACAGATCTTTTATTGCAGCATTGGGAAGAGTTGAATTTCAGAGAGGAAACCATCCTGGTAAAAGGAGCCCGTCGTTTTCAGTTTGAACGGATTTCCGCCTTGCTGGAAAAGCAGGTACACCAGACTGTTATGGAGATCAATTTGAATGCGATGCTGCAGAATCTCAAATGGTACCAGCAGCGCCTGCAGAAAGGGACCCGCCTGATGGCTATGGTGAAAGCCTTTTCCTATGGCAGTGGCAGTTTTGAGATTGCCAATCTGTTGCAGTTTCATGGGGTGGATTATTTGGCGGTTGCCTATACAGATGAAGGAGTGGCCCTACGTAAAGCAGGTATTCATCTTCCTATCATGGTAATGAATGTGGCGCCACCCGGCTTTGATGCATTGGTAGAACACAACCTCGAGCCGGTATTGTACTCATCCAGCCTGTTTCAGAGCTTTGCGAATTTTATCCGCCAGGAAGGCATTCCTCAATATCCGGTTCACCTGGAATTGGAAACCGGGATGAACCGATTGGGCTTTGCATGGGCAGAACTTCCTTTTTTAACCGCGCAACTGCCTGGATCACCCTTTAAAATACAATCGGTTTTCAGTCATTTGGCAGCCAGTGAAGATGCCGCATTTGATGCATTTACAAGAGAGCAGGTGCAGCGCTTTGAACAATTTTCGGAGGCATTGAAAGAGGTAGTGAAGTATCCGTTTTTGAGGCATATTGAAAATACCTCGGGCATATTCCGGCATCCGCAATGGCAGTTTGATATGGTGAGGCTGGGAATTGGTCTCTATGGATTTGATGCTGCCATGGCGGGGTCATCGGTTTTGGAGGAAGTTTCCACCCTGGTTACCACCATCGCGCAAATCAAAGACCTGGAGCCCGGGGAATCAGTAGGATATGGTCGCAGGGGCCGGATTACCAGTCCGACACGAATCGCAACCATTCGCATAGGTTATGCAGATGGTTATCCGCGGTCATTGGGAAATGGGGTTGGAAAATTATTGTTGAAGGGTCAGCTGGTACCGACCATCGGTTCGGTATGTATGGATATGACCATGATTGATATTACAGGGTTGAAAGGCGTGCGGGAAGGTGATCCGGTTACTGTATTTGGAAAAGGGCTGCCGGTTTCGAAGGTGGCGGAATGGGCGGGTACCATTCCTTATGAGATCCTGACAGGTATTTCCCAGCGGGTAAAAAGAATTTATTACCAGGAATAAAACAAGTCCAACGGTTATCTTTGTTGTTTTACAAGTTGATTATGGCTAAAGCAAGGAATTTAATACTCTTAATAATACTGATTCTGGTAGCTGATCAGGCATTGAAGATCTGGGTCAAGACAAATATGCCACTGAGTTATCATTGGGATGCAAGTCACCAGCCGCTGACACCCTATGACCGGGGTATCAAAATGTTTGGCGAGAATGCGGAGTGGGCCCAGCTCTATTTTGTGGAGAATGAAGGCATGGCCTGGGGCTGGAAGTTTGGGGGTGAATTCGGTAAAATTGCGTTAACGCTGTTCCGCATGGTGGCGGTGGTATTTGGGGTCTGGTACATTCGCAGTATATTGAGGAAGCAGCAGCATCCGGGCTTTATAGTTTGTGTGGGATTGATATTTGCGGGAGCCCTGGGTAACCTGATTGACAGTTTGTTTTATGGGCTGATTTTTGAGGAAAGTACCTACACTTCGGTAGCTAAGATGTTCCCGGAGCAGGGATATGCAGGGTTTTTACATGGCAAAGTGGTGGATATGTTTTATTTCCCGATTATCCGGACCACCTATCCTGAATGGATGCCTTTTGTAGGCGGGGAGGATTTTGAATTTTTCAGTCCGGTTTTTAATATCGCTGATGCTTCCATATCGGTGGGAGTGATTGCGTTGCTGATATTCCAGAATAAGTTTCTTCCGAAAGAAGAAAAAGATAAAAAACGACCCATTGAAACCAGCACCCGTGTGAACGACGATGTGCAGGTGTCTTAAATAAAAATGACTATGAAAAAGGGATTGGCATTACTGGCACTTGTAGTTGCGGTACTGATTTCAGCCTGCAGCAAGGAAACCAGTGTTGAAAAGGCGACGCAGCAAAACCAGCTGAATACCTGGAGTTTCAGTGTTGGCAGTACCCAATACAGTGGAACCATTGATACGAGTTATGTAGAAGATTTTTCGGTGTTCCAGTTTATAAATGTGGAGGGCTTTACTCCAGTTAATAACGGTCAGATATTTGTGAGTTTCGGGGGCACCACCCTGCAGGTAGGGGAATACGTATTTCCCTTTGCAAATTTTGGCTATGCTGAAAATGGAGAACTTGTTTTCGAAACTGGCACTACTACTACTGATTTTCGGATTGTGATTACGGAGTTGACAGCAGACAGGGCAGTGGGAACATTCTCAGGAACAGTGGTGGAATCAGCGACCGGTAATCCAATTGTCATTTCCAATGGCCGATTTGCTACTACGAGGTAGGGGGCAAATAAATAGTCCCTCCCAAAAAGGAGGGACGCTAAACCCTATATTCGAAATTGACAACATTTCCTTTTAACCAAGCCTCTTGGTTTTTCAGTGGATATTGGTCGTCAAATCAATAGTAGGGAACGGACCAAAACAGAACATGAGTATTTTAATGTACTTAAAATCAATTTTGTAAAAGAAAAACGGCCACGAGGGCCGTTTATTGTTTTGGGGAGAGGTGGATTTCGACGAATGGAAGGGATCTTACAGCCCTACCATTTTCCCGGGAACCACCCACTCATCAAATTCTTCCGGACTGAGGTAGCCGAGTTTTACAGCCATTTCTTTTAATGTAGTTCCTTCTTTATGAGCTTTCTGTGCAATTTCGGCCGCCTTATAATACCCGATTTTGGGGTTCAGGGCGGTAACCAGCATCAGGGAGTTATCCACGTGTTTTTTAATATTAGCTTCAATTGGTTCAATTCCTACGGCACATTTGTCGTTGAAACTTACACAACCTTCTCCAATCAGGCGGGCGCTGTGCAGGAAATTGTAGATCATCATCGGCTTGAACACATTCAGTTCAAAGTGACCGGTTGCACCGCCGATATTAATTGCCACATCATTCCCCAATACCTGTGCCGCGATCATAGTCAGCGCTTCACACTGGGTGGGGTTCACCTTACCTGGCATGATGGAGGATCCGGGTTCATTATCCGGAATGAACAGTTCGCCAATGCCAGATCTTGGACCACTGGAGAGCATCCGGATATCGTTGGCGATTTTCATCAGGCTTACTGCAACTGTTTTTAACGCACCATGTGCTTCCACGATGGCATCGTGTGCCGCCAGGGCTTCAAATTTGTTTTCAGCAGTTACGAAAGGCAGTCCTGTTAAGGTTGCGATATGTTTGGCTACGTTTTCGCTGTAGTTAGGAGGTGTGTTGATACCGGTTCCTACTGCAGTACCACCCAGCGCGAGTTCACTCAGGTGCGCCAATGTGTTTTTAATGGCTTTCAAACCATGATCTAACTGAGATACATAACCGCTGAATTCCTGTCCTACTGTGAGCGGGGTGGCATCCATGAAATGGGTGCGACCAATTTTCACCACATGCATGTATTGTTTGCTCTTATCAGCAAGTGTGTTGCGCAGTTTTTCAATACCAGGAATGGTTACTTCCAGCAGTATTTTATAAGCCGCGATATGCATCGCAGTAGGGAAGGTATCGTTGGAGGATTGTGATTTGTTTACGTCATCATTCGGATGCAGAAACTTTTCTTTATCAGAAAGCTGACCGCCATTGAGTACATGTCCGCGATATGCTACTACTTCATTCACGTTCATATTGCTTTGGGTACCGGATCCAGTTTGCCAAACTACCAGGGGGAAATAAGCGTCCAGTTTGCCTTCCAGGATTTCATCGCAAACCCGGCCGATCATATCAGCTTTTTCTTTGGGCAGTATACCTGCTTCGAAATTGGTGATGGCGGCTGCTTTTTTCAGGTAAGCAAATGCCTGAATGATTTCCTTCGGCATTTTATTGGTATCCTGCGCGATCTTGAAATTTTCAATACTGCGCTGGGTTTGGGCACCATAATAGGCATCCACGGGCACTTTCACTTCACCCATCGTGTCTTTTTCAATTCTGTAGTCCATATGGCGATTGTATTTGGTTGGCCGCAAAGTTAACGGCACTGGTTATTTTCCTTTAAAAACCGGTTGTCTTTTTTCGAGAAAGGCTTTGGCTCCTTCTTTGGCATCTTCAGTATCAAAAAGCCGTCCGAATGCATTGATTTCTTCCTGTAAACCATTGTCTGCACCAATTGCTGCAATATTCGTAAGCCGGATGACTTCACTGATGGCAAGGGGCGCTTTATGGATGATGGTTTGCAGCAGGCTGTTGGCTTTTGGCAGCAGTTCTTCTGCAGGAGTCACATAGTTTACGAGTCCCAGTTGCAGTGCTTCGGGTGCAGTGATCATGGCTCCGGTCATCATGAGTTCCATCGCCTTGCCTTTCCCGATGAGTTGGGTGAGTCGTTGTGTTCCTCCATAGCCGGGGATCAGTCCGAGGTTCACTTCCGGTTGCCCGAATTTCGCCTGCTCGGATGCAAGGCGAAAATGGCATGCCATAGCGAGTTCACAACCTCCGCCGAGTGCAAATCCATTCACTGCAGCGATGATGGGTTTGGGGGAGTTTTCGATTTTAGAGAATACCTGTTCCTGCCCTTTTGCGGCAAGTGCTGCACCTCCTGCTGCATCCAGTTCGAGGAATTCAGAGATATCAGCTCCGGCTACAAAACTTTTTGGTCCGGCTCCTGTGAGAATCGCTGCCTTCATTTCGTGATGCTTGTAAAAGGATTCCAGCACGATATGTAATTCTTCTATTACCGTTTTGTTGAGGGCATTCAGTTTATCGGGTCGGTTGATCGTGATCGTGAGTACCCCTTCATTCAGGTGCGTTAAGATAGTTGACAGCTGCATTGGTATAGTTTTCTCTCTTAAAAATTGCGGTGTTGTTTCACCCAATTGGTGATGTATTGCGCGATATCAGCAGTATTGGTGCCGGGCGGAAAGAGTTGCCCAACGCCCATTTCCTGGAGCTTTTGCATATCATCTTCCGGGATAATGCCCCCGCCTGTAAGCAGTACATCCTGCATCTCGCGCTCCTTCATTAATTCAATGAGTTTTGGAAAAACAGTCATATGTGCACCGCTGAGAATACTTACTCCGATGGCATCCACATCTTCCTGGAGGGCGGCGTTTACGACCATTTCCGGGCTCTGGCGCAGTCCGGTATAAATGACTTCCATGCCTGCATCGCGCAGGGCAGTGGCAATGACTTTGGCGCCGCGGTCGTGACCATCCAGGCCAACCTTGGCAACCAGTACACGTATGGGTCGATTCATGTTATTCATATGGCGGGGTAAAGATAGTTAAAACCCAGTCGGGAAAAGTTGTAGCTTGGAGGGATGAGATACAGGAAATTCGGAAATACCGACCTGCTGGTTAGTGAGGTTGGGTTTGGGGCCTGGGCAATCGGGGGGGATGCC
>JAGKTB010000314.1:0-7396 GCA_018993145.1 Flavihumibacter sp. | reverse complement strand
TTTTTCAACAGTGCGGGCAGAGTGGGCTTGCCTTCTCTTATTAGTAATGGCGCGTCTCCTGGCAGGATGGCTGCATTGTTGCGGAATGCATATTCACCCGTTAGCAGGGAGTAGCGCGAGGGGGTGCAGGTGGCAGCCGGACTATGAGCATCCGTAAATCGAATGCCCATTTTGCTCAGGCTGTCAAGAAAAGGAGTAGCCACACTGGTGCCCCCATATGAGCCCAGGTCTCCAAAGCCCAGGTCATCCACATAAAACAGGATGATATTGGGTTTTCGGGGTTCGGGGGTAGTACAGGCTACTATCGGTAAGAGGCCAATTAGTAAAAGCCGGAAAAGCTGCGTCTTGATTTTAGGCATAACAATCATTTTTCTTTCTCTGAGAGTCTTCAGCAATTTATTTCATCCTTCTGCCGGGTGAAGGGTGGATTCGGTCAGGTAGGGGGACAAATGATGCATTTCAGGGGTTTACCTGCGTAAACGGCTTGTATCTGCAGGATTTGACTTGGTAACTGACCCGATCCTCCCCCAGGCTTGGGCATAAGCTGGTGTACTTTACTGCTCATCGATTGCAAACCAAAATTGATTGTTATGAGTAAAAAAGTTACCTATCGTTTTAACCTCCTGGGCTGGCTGATGGCGCTGACGCTGGGATGGTTTTCAGGTGCTGCACAGTCCCCCGGTATTCCCTGTGATAACAGGACTACCTACCTCTACTGGGTTGGTGGATCCAGCGCTGATTTTTTTGATGAAGCCAACTGGCGGGAAGGCCAGCGCAAGGTTCAACAGGGTGATGGTGCTGCAACACCCTGCGGTCCTGGTGTTTCTTTGAAGTTTATGATTTGCCGGGGCGATGAAGATCCTGCCCGCGATCCATCTCCCAAAGCAGGCACCCTGGAACCCGGAAAGCAAATACCTTATAATATGGTGATTTCCGGGGCATCTGTTCAATTGACTGGTCCGCTGGTATTCAGTTGCCTGGACAAAGGCCTGACCCTCGATCGGGCTCAATTACAGGTAGGGGCAGGATTAAGCGGCACCCTGCATTTGTCGAATGAAAGTACTGTCAAGGTCCAGGGAGGAGGTTTCCCTTCAGGCCTGCGTATCAGCCTGGAGGATCAGGGCTCCTGGGTTTACTTTGATCAGCTCAATCCATTAGAAACAGCCACCCTGCCGCTGAGCTCCTGGATGGTTCGTTTAGCCGTTCCCGGTAGTGCCAGCGAATTGCTGATGAATCAGTACTACCAGCAGGGTTCAGTAGTTCGGATCAACCCTGAGGGGTTCAGACCCCTGGAAGTTTTCAGCCAGTCGGGTTTTGAAGGAAGTACTGCAACTGTGGGTATTGATACTATTTATTCCGCGGGTTCCATTCCAGGCGGACTTAATAATAATATCCGTTCGTTTAAGTTAAAGCGGGGCTTCATGGCTACCCTTGCCGTAAATGGAAATGGTACAGGCAAAAGCCAGGTGTTCATTGCATCTGAAAAAGACATGGAACTAACGAACCTTCCTTTGTCATTAAGTGGCGAGGTTTCTTTTATCCGGGTCTTGCCCTGGAACTGGGTTACCAAAAAAGGAAATGGTGGAAAAATTCAGAACAATCCGCTGGATGCGGGCTGGTATTATAACTGGGGATTAGGAGAATTGTCCAATGGAAATTATGAATATGTTCCCATGGCATGGGGTGCAGGTGGAACCGCACCAACTAATATCCAGTTGCTGATTGATAAACCTTCCACTACACATTTGCTGGGCTTTAATGAATCCGATAATTGTGAGGACCAGTCTGGTAAGTTTAATAATCTATGCGATCCTGCAACTGCGGTCGCCTATTATGAACGCCTGATGCAAACCGGCTACCGGTTAGGGACACCCGCACCTCGCGAAAATGGTCCAAGTACCTGGCTGCGTGAGTTTGCCCGTATTGCCAAAGAACGGGATGTGCGTTTTGATTTTCTTGCCCTGCACTGGTACGATTGGGGCAGTTCTCCTGCCAACTCTCCCAATGCGAATCCGCAGGAAGTGTTCAATCGGTTCAAGGCCTACCTGAAACGTGTATACGATGAATACAAGTTGCCTATCTGGATTACAGAGTTCAATGCCAATCCGAATAGAGAGAACAGTGTGAATGCAGCCTTTCTTCAACTGGCGCTTCCTTTCCTGGATACGCTCTCTTATGTAGAAAGGTATGCTTTCTTCGAACCGAATCCTGCTTATGGTTCCAATACCGTAGCTCCTTCCAATTATTTTGATGCAAGTGGTGCAATCACCAACATCGGTGAAATTTACCGTGATCATGTTTCTGCTCCTTCACTGGCTGATTCAGTATTGGTAGCTCCCCATAATCTGAATGCACTGAATCAACCGTTACCGGTTTTCCAGGAACAGCAATTTGTTTTTGAAGTGGAATGTGGTTCCTTCCCTGGTAACCGATGGACAGTAGGGGAGGATGCAACAGCTTCCAATGGAAAATTCCTGAAAGGCAATCTGGCTGTACCTGCGGCCAGTAGCCTTTCTTCCCAGGTACATTTTGATTTTGAGGTGGCAGAGGAAAATAACTTCAGGATATGGGTGCGCACTCGACAGAATGGAGCAATGGCGATCCAGGTGAATCACGACCGGGTTGATTCTGTGGTTGCGCTTACCAATACAAGCTTTGCCTGGCAGTCCTTCCCCAGGTTGTATCGTTTCAAAGCTGGAAAAAACCGCGTAAGCCTGGGATTTGTGAATGGTGTTACGGAGTTTGATCAGATCGCCTTTATTGCTGGTAGTGAAGATGTGGGTGAACCTACCCAACCTGCCGGCTATTGTGATACGGTTCCTTTTGTATGGGGTGGAGCTGGAACAGGAGTGCCTGTGTTTGCTGAAGCAGAAGCGGCGCTTGCAGGTGCTGACTGGACAGTGGAGACCAACAGTTCAGCCATAGGCGGACAGTCTCTTAGCAGTGCTGCTGCTGCTCCGGATGCTGCTCCTGGTGAAGCAGGTCAGCTTCGGTTTACCGTCAACGTTAGCGCTTCCGGCGCTTACCAGTTCTGGGCTAAAATTCAGCATAAGGAAGAAGGCGCCAATAAACTCTGGTGGAGAAAAGGAACTGAAACATTTACCGGCTGGTCAGTTGGTGTGCAGCCAGAATTTGAATGGAAATGGGTGCGTTTTGATCCTGCCCTGGTGGGTGAAAACATTCAGGAGTATTTATTCCTGGAAGAAGGATCGCACGCTATTACATTGGCCTATGCAAGTGGCGGCGTGAAGATTGATCGCGTGGCATTGATGCCAGCCGGACAATCACCTGCTTCCATTGATCCCGATGTGATCCTGCAAAGCGGTCCTCAGTCCTTTGAGGCGGAAGAAGCACAATTGCTTTCCGGTTCAATAGTAGTGGCTTGTGCTACTACCTCGAATGGAGCCATGGTAAACATGGGCCGACTGGCAGCAGGTGGGGTTCGTTTTAACGAAGTGAATGTAAGCAAAGCAGGCAGTTACCGTTTAACGGTTCACTACATGAGTGCGGTTCAAAGAAGTCTTCGGGTAATAGTCAACAATAATCCGGTCTTTTATTCTTTTGCTGCTTCCGGTCCCTGGTGTTTCAATGGTGGTTCTCCCACCATGCGTGTACTCACGGTGAACCTGGTTGCGGGTCCCAATACTATTGAAATAAGACCGGTATCAGGAAGTGATGCACCCTTCATTGACAGAATCGATATTGAAGAAGCTGCTACCGAACAGCTGACTGTTGTACCTGCTGTTGGTACGCGCAGTGATGCAGGTATTGATAGGAGTGTTGGCAATTTGTATCCGAATCCGGCCAAAGCTGGTTCCATAGTGTATATACCGGGTATCAAAAATGCGCTGGTATCTCTAATGGATTTGAGTGGTCGTGTGCTGGAGCGCAGGGTGCTCAACAGTGGTACAGGGTACCGTTTGCCAATCTTGAAAGATGGTGTTTATATGGTAAGGGTTGATCAGCATGGTATGGTTAAGGTCTACCGGTTGATCATTAGTGAAAGGTAAGGTTTGAGTGACAGAGAGCTGCCCATTTTGGGCAGCTTCTCTATTTTTATCCTCCCAATACGGCCTTCCAGTCATCCTTGGTCATACTGCTGAAAAAAGCCTTGCCGCTTTGTACCAGTCCGGCGGATAGTTCTCTTTTGTTTTGCTGAAGCCGGCGCATTTTTTCTTCCACGGTACCCGGACAAATCAACCTTATCGCCTGCACATTCTGGTGTTGCCCGATGCGATACGCCCGGTCAATAGCCTGGTCTTCCACTGCCGGATTCCACCAGGGATCTACCAGGTACACATAACTGGCTGCAGTCAGATTAAGTCCTACTCCACCTGCCTTCAGACTTAACAGAAACACCCGCACTTCAGGATCCTGCTGAAAACGATCCACCGCAGCCTGCCTGTTTTTCGTAGCACCGGTGAGTGTTTCATATACGATGCCCAGTTTGTTTAATTCAATTGCAATCAGGTCAAGCATTGAAACAAATTGAGAAAAGATCAGGATCTTATGCCGGGGCGATTTGTTTTGCACCTGCTCGATCAGTACTTCAATTTTCGACGATCCTTCTCCTTGTAACTGATCTGCCTGCAACAACCTCGGATCATCACAGATCTGCCGGAGCTGCGTTAAGCCGCGTAATACATGAATGGAATTGCGCAGGATTTCATCTTCCAGTTTGTCTTCCAGGTAATCACGCAGGTCTTTTTCATAAGCTGTATACACTGCACGTTGCGCCTCTCCCATTGGGCAATACAGGATTTGCTCTATTTTGTCCGGCAACTCCTGGATCACATCTTCCTTGGTACGCCGCAGCAGGAAGGGCCTGATTTTTTGTTGCAACTCTTCTGATCGTTGGCGATTTTCGAATCGGTCGATGGGAGTGGAGTAGATATCCTGGAAGTATTTTTTATTCCCCAGCAAACCCGGACAAACAACTGAAAACTGCGCATACAGATCCATGGTATTGTTTTCAAAAGGAGTACCGGTGATGGCCAGTCGATTGTTGCTTTTCAGCTTTTGTCCCGCCTGGTAGCGTTGCGAGTCGGGGTTCTTGATCTGTTGTGATTCATCAAGCAATACATAACCAAACTGAAACCGCCGCAGGTAAGTAATGTCAGTTAAAAGTGTTCCATAAGAGGTGAGAATGATATCGTACTGCTCAAAAGCTTCCGTGTTTTTATTTCGATTGGCACCATGCAGCACCAGGCATTTCAATGAAGGTGCAAATCGCTGTAATTCTACCTGCCAGTTAAAGAGCAGGGAGGTGGGTACTACTAATAGGTGAGTGGAGTCATGGTTTTTCTCTTTCAATAGTAACAGAAAGGCGATTATCTGCACCGTTTTGCCAAGACCCATATCATCCGCGAGTACGCCGCCGAATTCATTTTCATGCAGAAAATGCAACCAGTTCAGTCCTTCCTGCTGGTAGCGACGAAGTTCCGTATGCAAGGTTGGAGGAACTGATAACGGTTCAATTGATTTAATATCAGTTAATCGTGTCCGGTAGTTATCGATTTTTTGTTGAACCGTATCATCCAGTTCGTCTTCCGTAAACAGGTTGCTCATCGATTCAAACTGGGTGCCAGGAATCACAAGGTCTTCCCCCATGACCGAAGCCCCGAAAAAGAAATTCGAAAAACGTTCTATCCATTCTTCCGGTAACAATCCCATTGTTCCATCATCCAGTTGTACATACTTACTTTTATTTCTGATGGATTTTTGAATTTGTTGCAACGAAGCCTGCTGATCACCGTATTTGGCATTGATCTTTACATTAAACCAGTTGAGTCCGGATACCACACGTACGGTAATAGATCCCTTATGTGCACTCTTTTTATTTTCTTTCAGTTGATTAAAACCAAAGATGGAAATACCAGCACTTCGCCATTGCGCAAAGGCTTCCAGGAACCAGTCTTCATCCAGGAAGCGATCGCGGTGCAGGTAGAAATAGGGCAACTCATCCTCCAGCTGTTCCATGAAATGCGGGTGTTGCTTCAGTACCATCGCCAGGAAAGCATTCTCTGCGGCATCATCACGTTGCATGGCCAACAGCCTGCCTTTGGTATCGGGCAGGTAAACCATTTTTTTACTGCGCAGGGGTACTTCCATACTGCCATAGCGCATCATAGGCTGAATGGTTACATATTGGCCGAGATCAGCCAGGTAAATCAGGGGTTCAATCGCACCCTGCCACCCGGCTTCCTGCAATTCTTCTTCACTTGCGAGCTCAATAAAATGCCGTTCAACCCGGATTTGATTTTCCAGTTTGGAAAGAATTTTTTCCTCAAAAGCAGCAAACTGGTCTTCATGAATTTGCAAAAACTGGCGTGTGGCAAACACCTGTAACAGTTTCAGTACAGTAAGATTGCCTGCTAGCCAGAACTGGTTTTCCTGTAGCAGAAAGAGTCCGTATTTCAATGGGAATTGCTGCGGATGAGCTTTTTGATGGCCGAGTTCCAGTTCAGGACTCACCCTATAAAACGGACTGGCCTTATAAATTTGCAGGGAAAACTGTTCAACCAATCCGCCTACTTGCACTTCCTTTAACGATCCCGCACTTACATTTTCTGAAAACTCCGGGTCGTGGTAAAAAAACCGAAGATCCATTGGGTTTTTGATAATGATACGCAAACTGCGTATGTCGCTGCTTGTTATACTTTTCGCCGGAGTCGTTTGAAAGCGACTGATAGCTGCATAAAAACGTACGGCAGCTGCGTCATTGCCTGCCAACTGAGAGGCGTCGATGGCACTAACAGGGGATAAGGGATTTCGGATTTTGCCAGCCTGCGTAAGTGGTGCATCATAGAGTTCAATGCACAATGATTTATGAAACCGGAATTGCTTCAATACGACGATGCGGACAACATTTTCCCCGGCCGTTTGCGGCGGCTGTTCCCCAGGTACCAATAAAAGTTCTTCCAGATCGCGGATAGCATCCATTTTGCAATAATACGGCTTCGTTCATTCAAACTATAATGCTCCATAAGTAGGTATTTATGTATATTTATGGAGGATTATAATAAGTAAATCTCCATTCAACCGGTCGAATCATAGCTGAAGTCAAAATGGATGACTTGTTTGATTCCTGATCTCCGCAAACTATATAACATCTCCCCAAAATTTTATAAATCCTCATTCCCGGTAATTCTTACCTTTACCTCCGAATGAAACGCCTTACCATTTTTCTCCTCCTGTTGTTGTATGTGACGGTTTCCTCCGGGTTTACCGTACATCTTCATTATTGCATGGGAGAACTGGTAGAGTCCAATCTTACGCATTCCGATGAACCAACCTGTGGCGGTTGTGGGATGGAAAAAGATCCATCCTCCAATGATGGCTGCTGCAAAGAAGAACAAAAACAGGTTAAAGTGGACCAGGATAAAAAACTGGCCGA
>JAGKTB010000313.1:0-3545 GCA_018993145.1 Flavihumibacter sp. | reverse complement strand
GGGAATAATCAGCATTCGAAATACATATTTCTGACTTCAACCCTGGATGCTGCTATCTGGGGTGCTGAACTGGCCGCAGGTGACGGTAACGAAAGAATTTATTTGGTTGAACCAACCGGTCCAATTGAGGATGATCCTGATTTGACGGATAAAAAATTCCCGGGTAATCCTACTAAATCATATCGTTCTGCGCATGCTTTTAAAGTCGTTGGTGAAGTAACTCTTTGGCAGGGACATACTCCGGAGCAGTTAAAATCCATGAAAGAGGGATTGGCTAAACTGAAAGAACAAGGTATAAATTCCCTAAATGAGTAAAACCATAGTAATATAAAACCGCTTTACTACATTATTCTTATCGAGTTCATAGTATTAGTGTACTTGATCAAATTGATATTTGGGAATTACGAGGTGTTTTTCAAATCGTTAGCAGATCATTTTTTCCCTGATGAAATCCTGCCAAACCCTTTAGAAAAGTTTGCCGAAAAGCATGATAGCAAACACAAAATAAATATACTTTACGCTGTTGTACTGCTTTTTGTAGGTTTAACTATATTGATTGATATATTTATATTGTAGCTGATATTTATCGTATGATATCCGATATAAAAATAACCGACACCAAACTCCTTTCTGACAACTGGTATATTCTCAAAAAGATCACTTATGATTATTCCAAACCTGACGGTTCCCGGAATAGCCAAAGCAGGGAAGTGTACGACAGAGGAAATGGTGCAACCATTCTTTTATATAACAAGGAACAGCAAACCGTAGTACTAACCCGTCAATTCAGACTGCCTTCCTTTGTTAATGGTAATGAATCCGGGATGTTGATTGAGGCCTGTGCAGGTTTATTGGATAATGACAATCCGGAAGATTGCATCCGGCGGGAAACAGAAGAAGAAACCGGCTATAAAATTTCCGCTGTACAAAAGATTTTTGAAGCTTATATGTCACCCGGTTCAGTTACTGAAATCCTGCATTTTTTCATTGCTGCCTACACCAAAGAAATGAAGCTTTCGGATGGAGGTGGTGCGCAGCACGAAGAGGAGAATATTGAAGTATTGGAATTGCCATTTGCAGAAACTTTGCAAATGATCGAAACCGGCGCAATTAAAGATGCAAAAACGATTATGCTATTACAGTACATTCGATTAAATGGAATTTTATGATTCGTGTTAAACCATTTTTGCATTCAACTCCTTTTCGACAACTTTTAAGGCGGAGTAAATCAATTGGAATCTTAGCCAGAAGTATGAAGAGAGGCAGTTGGAAATTGGTTGAATATCCAACTGATATATTTGGAGAGCCAGTCGACATAGTACCGATCATCGAAAGAATAAAAAAGAAAAACCCGTCCATTGGACGGGTTTACTGGGGAAATCATACATATACATTCGATTAATGCCAGCGGTCCGGATCAGCCACCTGCGTATCCTGTGCATACCTTGATGGAAGTTCCGCTTTTAGCATATCTCCCGGTTGCAGCGATGGGAAAATGTCTTCCAGTGTCCTCACTTCATTCATAAATACCCGCCGATAAATATGCGAACGGGTTAATTTTTTGTAGTCATCAATGCCAGCGGCACCCATTAGTTCCACAAAGGTTTTGATGGTGTCTTCATGATAATTCGCTACCCGTTGTTTTTTATCAGTAACAACCAGACCTACTGTGAGACTGGGATCCTGTGTTGCCACCCCTGTTGGGCATTTGTTGGTATGACATTGCAATGCCTGGATACAACCAAGAGCCATCATCATGGCACGCGCGCTGTTACACGCATCTGCGCCTAGCGCAATGGCACGCAGCATGTGAAATCCACTGAGAATCTTACCTGATGCAATGATCCGGATATGCTGCCTGATATTGAATCCAACCAGCATATTGTGGACAAATGCGAGTCCGTCCAGCAAAGGTGCTCCAACATGATTGCTGAATTCCTGCGGAGCAGCGCCGGTGCCACCTTCTCCACCATCAACGGTAATAAAATCAGGGTAGGAGTCCAGTTCGATCATCGCTTTACAGATGGCAATGAATTCTGATTTGCGTCCGATACAAAGTTTGAATCCAACCGGTTTTCCGCCAGAAAGATCCCGCATTTGGGCAATGAATTGCACCAGTTCACGGGGACTATTAAACGCTGAGTGATAGGGTGGGGAATAAACAGTGGTATTGGGCTTCACATGACGGATGGCTGCAATCTCGGGTGTGTTCTTCTTTGCTGGCAGAATACCACCATGACCCGGTTTGGCGCCCTGCGACAACTTTAGTTCGATCATCTTCACCTGGGGAGTTGCTGCATTTTTAGCAAATACTTCCGGTGAAAAATTTCCATTCTCATCACGTGCACCAAAATAACCCGTGCCGATTTGCCAGATAATATCTCCGCCTTCTTCCAGGTGGTGCCGGCTCATGCCACCTTCTCCGGTGTTGTGGGCAAATCCACCGATTTTAGCGCCCGCATTCAGGGCCCGGATCGCATTGCTGCTCAGAGATCCAAAGCTCATAGCCGATACATTAAAAATGCTGGCAGAATAAGGTTGTTTGCAATCCTTATTGCCAATCAGCACGCGGGGAGAATGATCCAGCTTATGAAAATCTTTTGGTGCAATCGAATGGCTCATCCATTCATAACCTTCTTCGTATACATCGAGCTGGGTGCCAAAAGGCATGGTATCAGTTTCCTGTTTGGCCCGCTGATAAATGGTAGAGCGATCGACTCTGTTTATGGGGCGCCCATCAATATCGGATTCAACAAAATACTGATACATTTTCGGGCGGAGGGCTTCCATCCAGTAGCGCATGCGGCCAAATACCGGATAGGTTCTCATAATGGAATGTTTGGTCTGGTTCATGTCAACCAGGCCTAGAACGAAGAGAAAGACTACTATAGCAAAAAGTAAATACCACCACGGACTTACATAAAAGCTCAGCAAAAAGCTAAGCACCAGGCCAATAACAGCACTGATTACAAAACCATTTCTCATCTCTCTTCATTAAAAAATTAACTCCAAAGGTATCCAATATTCTGATTTACAAACAGATGTTAGTTTTTCGTTACCTAATATAAAACAAACACAAAACTGACTTTGCTCAGGTTAAAGATCTCCAGGAACCCCGTTCTTTGTTGAAACGATTACATCATGAATATCAATATTCAAACGCTAGATTTTACCGCAAAGGAAGAGTTAAATGAATTTGTAAAGGAGAAGGTTGCAAGGCTGGGACGTTACCTGGATAATATCATCAGTTATGAAATCACATTACGAGTAGATAAGTCTGAAACGAATGATAATAAAATAGCAGATATCCGCCTGGTAGTTCCAGGTAATGATTTGCTGGCAAGTTCCCGGGCTTCTTCCTTTGAGAAAGCAACTGCTCAGGCCATTGAAGCATTGGAAAGACAAATTGAAAAGCGCAAAACGAAGGAAGGGTATTAAAAAGAAATTCCTCCCATGATTCAATTGATTCAATTCTGTTATTTCATAAGTAGTTGATTATCGGATCATTAGTAGTTCAAAACTGTAGGATATACGTAGGATGTGCG
>JAGKTB010000312.1:0-3069 GCA_018993145.1 Flavihumibacter sp. | reverse complement strand
CGATCGTGATTGGTCGTGATCACCTTGATACCGGTTCGGTAGCAAGCCCAAATCGTGAAACCGAAGCCATGCTGGATGGCTCCGATGCAGTGGCCGATTGGCCGATTCTGAATGCGCTCCTGAATACCGCAGGTGGAGCTTCCTGGGTCAGCCTGCACCATGGTGGTGGAGTAGGGATGGGGTACAGCATCCATGCGGGTATGGTAATTGTGGCGGATGGTACGGATGCTGCTGAGCGAAGACTGGCCCGTGTATTACGGAATGATCCAGGCATTGGTGTCATCCGGCATGCCGATGCGGGTTATGATATCGCCAAAGATGTGGCCCGAAAGCACCGGCTCGACCTGAAAGAAAAGCTTGCTATCTTCACGCCTTCCAAATCCTCGAAATGATTCAGACCATTAATGATTTTCAACGTGTGTTTTTTATAGGTGTAGCCGGTACAGGCATGAGTGCCATCGCGCAATACCTAAAGGGTATAGGTAAAGAAGTAGCGGGTTCCGATCGGTATTTCAAACCCGGTGAAAACAATGAAACCCGCACCCGTCTGGAAGCCGAAGGCATTCTCTGTTTTGAACAGGATGGCTCCGGAATTCTTCCTACCACTGACCTGGTGGTGGTTTCCACAGCAGTAGAGGACACCGTTGCTGAAGTGATCAAGGCAAAATCACTGGATATTCCGATTATTCGTCGCAGTGAATTACTGGCAATAATCGCAAAAAGTAAAAAAACCATTGCCGTTGGTGGCACTTCCGGTAAGTCGACAAACAGTGCCATGTTGTTTGATATCCTGCAATATGCGGGTCTCGAACCCAGTATCATAAGTGGCGCCGGCCTGGTTAGCATCATTCGGGAAGGAAAGATCGGGAATGCAAAAGTCGGTAAAGGCGATTGGCTGGTAATCGAAGCGGATGAAAGTGATGGCTCCATTGTGCAATATTATCCATCCATAGGGCTGCTCTTAAACGTAGACAAAGACCATAAAGAAATTGAATCCCTGCTGGACATCTTTGCTACGTTTAAACGTAACAGTGAGTTGTTTGTAGTGAATCAGTCGCACCCATTGGCTGCTCCCTTATCAAAGGATCTCAGCCTGGATTTCAGTTGGGATGCTGAGCGGACTGCCGGCTACATGGCACGTGATTTCAAACAGGAGGGACTCAGCATATCCTTCACAATCAACAATACTCCCTTTCAATTAAAGTTGGTTGGAAGACACAATATGGAGAATGCACTGGCTGCTGCTACGGTTGCAGCACATGTTGGTGTGGACCTGACAAAAGCTGCGGAAGCACTGGAACAATATGAAGGAATTTACAGGCGTAACCAGGTATTGGGACAAAAAAACGGCGTGTGGCTGATGGACGATTATGCACATAACCCTGCTAAATGTGCGGCAAGTATCCGATCCTGCCAACCACTTGCCAATAAAGTAGTAGCCTGGTTCCAGCCTCATGGGTATGGCCCCACTCGTTTTCTGCGTGCAGATTTTGTAAAAGAAATTGCAGAAGCACTGCGTCCACAGGATGAGATTTGGATGAGTGAGATCTTTTATGCAGGAGGAACGGCTACCAAAGATATTTCAGCGAATGACCTGATCAATGATATCCGGCAACTGGGTAAAGCAGCTTTTTTTGTGGAAAACAGAAATGATTTTGTGCATACTGTACGGTCACACTTAACCGAAAATACGGTTCTGTTATTAATGGGCGCTCGTGATCCCAGTCTCGAATATTTTGCTCAGCAGGTTTGGAATGAATTATAAAATGCGAATACTGTTTCGTCATATCAAGTCATTAGTTGGTATTGGTCAACCGGATGCGCCGCTACGGGGTGATGAACTTGCCATTCTTCCATCCCTTGAAAATGCCTGGTTGCTTATTGAAGACGAATACATTCATAGTTACGGCAGGGAAGAAGAGCAGGCACCTCCGGCAGCGGATCGGATACTTAATTGCTCCAATCGGTTTATCCTGCCTTCGTTTTGTGATTCGCATACGCACCTGGTGTTTGCCGGTAGCCGGGAAGCTGAATTTGTAGATAAAATCAATGGAAAAACCTATGCTGAGATAGCCGCAAAAGGTGGCGGAATTCATGCATCCGCAGGCAAGTTGGCAGCCATGCCGGAAGAACAGCTGTTTCGGGAGTCGATGATAAAACTGGATAAAATCGCAGCAGCCGGAACAGGGGCAATTGAAATTAAAAGCGGATATGGGTTAACGGTAGATGCTGAATTAAAAATGCTTCGGGTCATCAAACAATTGAAAGTTCATCACCGCCTGCCAATAAAAGCGACTTTTCTTGGAGCTCATGCAATTCCTCCGGAGTTCAAAGTGGATCGTGAAGCTTATATCCGGTTACTCATTAACGATATATTGCCAGTGATCCATGAGGAAAAGCTGGCAGATTATGTGGATGTTTTCTGTGAGAAAGGATTTTTCACACCGGAAGAAACCATCCGGATTTGCGAAGCAGGTAAAAGCATCGGACTTATTCCCAAGATACATGCCAACCAGTTAAACGTTTCAGGAGGGGTACAGGCAGGCATCGAGGTAGGAGCCCTGTCAGTGGATCATCTGGAATCAATGGATGAAGAAGCGATAACAGCTTTGGCTGCTTCTTCAACGATTGGTACCCTTCTGCCCGGTGCAGCCTATTTTCTCCGGATGCCCTATCCTCCGGCGCGTGAATTGCTGAATGCCGGTGCAGCCCTAGCCCTTGCCTCAGATTATAACCCGGGCTCATCACCTTCCTTCAATATGCAGCAGGTTTTCTCAATGGCCTGTATCCAGCTTCGCATGTTGCCCGAAGAAGCATTACAGGCAACTACCATCAATGGCGCATTTGCCATGCAATTGGAAAAGCAAGCCGGCTCAATTTACCCTGGAAAATGGGCGAATCTGTTGCTCACCCGAACCATACCTTCCCTTGCATATTTGCCCTATGCTTTTGGTGAATCCTGCATCGAACAGGTTTATCTGAAAGGCAGCCCGATAAAATAATACCATCTCCATTCTGTATATTACAATATGGAATCCATTCAATCCGAATTATTATTGATCGTTCTGT
>JAGKTB010000311.1:0-6380 GCA_018993145.1 Flavihumibacter sp. | reverse complement strand
CAGTAAATCTCCGGGTAAATGATTATCCAAACCATTACGGATATCCAACAAGGAACGCAGAATCTCCTGCAATGCATGATAATGACGCGCATTGGTGACAATGGTGGTATCGCCGCTTACCTGGCCCCCAAGTACCAGATCCACCAGGCGCTCTTTTAAGACTTCCACGTGCAGGCCCTGCTTAGCTGAGATCAACAAGAGGCGACTGCTGTCAACACCCGCACCCGCCGAGCGGTCAAATTGGATGCGGAGAGCAGTCTCCTCTCCTTTGTCGATTTGATTTCCAACTAACAGGTACTTATACCCCGCGGCTTCAAATTCCCGTTCCACCTGCTCCAGATCCGCAGGCTTCATGGTATTTACATCAAACAGATAAATCACGATATCCGCCTGCTGCATTTTCTCGCGGCTCTTCTCCACCCCGATCTGCTCGATCTGGTCGGCTGTGTGCTCACGAATGCCGGCTGTATCAATGAACCGAAATAAAATCCCATCGATATTCAGCACTTCTTCTATGGTATCCCGGGTGGTACCTGCTATCTCACTTACGATCGCACGGTTCTCATTCAGCAGGGTGTTCAACAAGGTTGATTTGCCTGCATTGGGCTTGCCAACAATCGCCACACTCACCCCATTCTTCATCACATTGCCCAACTGGAATGAAGCCGCCAATTTACTTACTCGTTCATGCGCACCCGTTACCAGGGCATACAATTGCGAGCGATCTGCAAACTCCACATCCTCCTGGGAAAAATCCAGCTCCAATTCAATCAATGCAGAGAAACTGATTAGCTGCTCTCTCAACTGCTTTAATTCGGCAGAAAAGCCGCCCCTGATATTGTGTAAGGCGTTGCGCTGGGTAGCTGCTGTATTGGCGGCTATCAGGTCGGCCACTGCCTCTGCCTGAGCCAGATCCAGCTTGCCATGCAGAAAGGCCCGCTGGGTGAATTCCCCGGGCCTTGCAAGCCTTGCACCTCCTCTTATACAGGCATCCAATATGCGTTGCAATACATACGGTGAACCATGCCCGGATACTTCCACTACATCCTCCCCGGTATAGGACCGCGGGCCTTTGAACAAGGTCACCACTACCTCATCCAGGGCTTCTCCTTTTTCTTTCAGCAAGCCCACATGCGCGGTATGGGTGGCCTGTTGCTCCAGGTCCTTGGAAGGAAACAACTGGTTCACGATTCCAAATGCCGATGGTCCGCTTAACCGGATCACACCAATTGCTCCAACTCCGGGTGGCGTAGCCAGTGCCACTATAGTATCATCCCACTGAGGATTGCTGTATTTCATGCGGCAAAGGTAGGCAACAAAAAATCCCCCTGCGAGCTGCAGAGGGATTTGAAAAATTATTCCTCGGGAAGATTATTCAATTTCCAAACGGAAGGTAATAGGCTGCTTCTTGTAAGATTTTACCTGGCGACCGTTCTGTACGGCAGGTGTCCACTTACCAGACTTCTTGATTACGCGGGCAGCTTCATCACGCAGTTCATTCGGACCGCTGATTGCCTGCACATCACTAACATTACCTTCTTTGTCCACGATGAACTGAACGACAACGGTACCCTGGATCTCATTGTCGATTGCATCCTGAGGGTAACGAAGGCTCTTGTTCAGGTAACGCTGCCAGGCACTTGCTCCACCAGGATACTCAGACTCGATCTCCACCTTGGTAAAGGTTTTGTCCCAGTCTTCTTCTACCTTCTTAGGAGCTTCTACCACACCCTTACCTTCATCAGATACAGGTGGTGCAACAATACCCTCATCCTTGATACCTTCCTGGTTGATGGTACCGATCTTGGTTTCTTCCAGTTTCTCCACTTCTGGTGGCTTTTCGTCTTCCTTCACCTCTTCGTCTTTCACGATTTTGGGAGGCGTAAACTTAGCCATTTCCACTTTCGGTGGTTCTACCGGTGGTGGTGGTGGCGGCGGTGGTGGGGGTTCATTTTTGGGTTCTTCCTGCTTGATCGCTTCCAGCTCCACGTCCTGCACTACCATCTCAGTTTTGTCTTTGTTGCTATTAAACTTGTTAGCCAGAATAGTCCCAACAAAAAACAATACCAGGATCGCCGCGGTAGCTATCAATGCGATAGTCATGCGTTTGGCATAGGTCCTACGAAGATCGTAAGCGCCGTATGCTTTGTTCCGGCCATCAAAAATGATGTCCAGCACATCCGCACTCAAAATTTTATTAACGTCCATGATTCGCTTTTTTAATAGATGCGTGTTTATTCAATTTCCACAAACTTATTGTTGCGGAGCGGGTGCCGGAGCCGGACCGCCTTCAGTTGCTGCAATCAACAGGGCTTCAGATTCTGCAATGTCAACCAGTGCATAACGCTTTACCACATTGATCTGCATCTCATCCAGCATGTTTACCACGTTCTTATAGGTGGCTTCCTTTCCGGGTTTGATTACAACCACAAAGTCCTTGGGATCAGTTGATTTCTTCTTATTCAGAATTACATCCCGGATCTCCTTGAAATTGGTGCTCTTGAAATTAGCTCCATCGGGTGACAGGATTCCTTCGTAATAGTATACGTTGTCGTCCTTGGACATCATGATGGTTAGAGCGCCGGATTCCTTGGCTTTGTTCTGTTCTTCTGGCTTCTCGGTATCCTTTGGAAGGAATAACCGCATCGCCGTGGGCTGGCTCATCGTAGTCGTAAAGATAAAGAAGGTAATCAGCAGGAACCCAAGATCCACCATCGGGGTAAGATCTACACGGGTAGAGAGCTTTTTACTCTTTTTTACGCCTGGGCCTTTTTTATGTCCCCCGCCTGACGAGGTATCCATTTCTGCCATGATGCAAAAATTTTTTTGTTAAATAATTTATTCTTCAGCGGCTGGTGCACCACTCTTACCGCGACTCATATTCTCACGGTACAGTTCTGTACCTTCCTGTACTCCTTCCGGATTGGTAACCATCTGGAACTTCATCTCATCCACTTTCTTGAAGGCATCAATTACGCCTTTGAAAGAAGGATATTTTGAAGCGTTGTCACCTTTCACAAGGAGGTTCATTTTAATACCGGTGAATCCTGTTTTTACTGCACGCATCCAGTCAACCAGTTCATTATTCAGGGTATCCAGTACCGGAATACCGGGCACCTCCATTCTAGGCCAATCTTCCTTTGGCTTAGATGCAAGTGATTTCAACTGAGCAATCGGTACACCGATAAAGGGACCAGTTGCCAGGGCAGTAATTTCCGCTTCAGACAAACCGAGATTACGGGAGGTATTCAGGGCCTCTACAATTTCCTTCCGGGGAGCATCTTCCGAGAAAGAAAGAAACACCTTTCCGTCCTTGTCGATGGTGATCTGGGTAACATCTTTCTGAGGTGCTACCTTGGATGCCACCGAACTTGGAGTCTGTACCGCCAATGCCTCAGAAGGCTTAAACTTGGTGGTCAGGATGAAGAAGGACAAAAGCAGGAATGCCACATCACACATCGCCGTCATGTCAATGTGCGTACTCTTCCTTGGTAATTTTGCTTTTGGCATGTTTAATTAGTTATTGTATTCCACATTTAGATTCCGGATTCCCCATTTTCCATAAAAAGTTACGAAAAATCTGGGAAATCGCCTGGGCTGGTTGCTTCTTACTTGTACAGGGAAGCAAAGCTCTGAGTCAATGTGAAACCAGACTCGTCGATACCGTAAGTGATACCATCGATCTTGGTAGTGAAAATGTTATACATGATGATCGCCAGGGCGGAAGTACCGATACCCAGGGCAGTGTTATAAAGAGCTTCTGAGATACCGCGGGAAAGTTCACGGGCAGCATCACCACCACCTTCATCACCCAGTTTAGAGAAGGAACGAATCATACCCAATACCGTTCCAAACAGACCCAGCAGGGTTGCTACTGAAGCGATAGTTGACAGGAATACGAGGTTCTTTTCCAGCATTGGCAGTTCGAGTGCAGTAGCTTCTTCTACTTCTTTCTGAATAGACAGAACTTTCTGCTCAGTGTCAAGTTCAGTTTCAGTGATCATTTCTTTGTACTTGCGCAGACCAGCTTTCATTACGTTTCCTACAGAACCTTTTTGCTTGTCGCACTCAGTCAGAGCTGCGTCAACATTTTTGTTAGCCAGGTGGTACTGCACCTTACGTACAAACTCGTCGATGTTTCCTGCACCAGTTGCTTTGGTGATAGTCAGCAAACGCTCGAGAGCAAATACAATTACAATCAGGAAGTTAGCAATCAGGATAGGTACAACGATACCACCTTCATAGATACTGTGGAAGGCTCCGATTGGACCTACGTGCTTAGGCCAGAATCCACCTGCAGGATCTGGTGCGGTAAAGCCACTGGCAGAACCCATTCCAAATCTCCAGATCAAATACCCACCCAGAATACACATTACAGGGGCAATCCATGAAATCGCGTTGCTTCTTTTTTTCGCTTGAACAGATGTGGTCGCTTTCGCTGTTGCAGTTGGTTTAGTCTCTGCCATAATCGTTTGTTTTTAGTTTTTTTTGTAAACAGGTAAAAATGTTCTTGAATGGACCCAACGCGTTATTGGGGACACAAGTCTAAATAAAAAAATTTTAAAAAAGTCAAATTAACACAATAAATATCCGAATACGGTACAAATTAAAAAAAAATGCTTCCCAAGCGGTTTGTAGCCCATTTTATTGATTTTTTAGTCTTTTTTACGAGCGGCTCATCCTTTCTTGAAGATTTGTGTTATTATGAGCCATTATTTTATTGTTAATCACCTATTTCCAGCAATTAAAACACACAACACATGGTTCAACAGATCAGACCGGGAAAGTGGATCCCGGTAGTGGTTTTGGCCCTGATGGGTAGCCTGGGTGCCGATGCCCAGCAACGTCCCAATCCCTCTAATGCCAAACCTGGTACGGCTCCGGCTACAGCAGCAGCAACCCCCACTCCTCCCAAACCCAGCGGTCCCAAGCCCTACAAGGAAGTTATCACTTCCAAGGCAGTAAGCGACGACGGGTTACTCACCGTTCACAAAGTAGAGGACAAATACTACTTTGAAATTCCGGAAAAAGTATTGGGTCGCGATATCCTGGTAGTGAATCGCCTCTCCAAAGCTGGTGCCGGCATGCGTAACTTCTTTTTTGGCTACGCAGGAGATAAAATCGGCGACAATGTCATCCGCTTTGAAAAAGGCCCTAATAACAAAGTTTTCCTGCGCCTGATCTCTTTTGATGAAATGGCCGGCGACTCAACTGCTTCCATGTACAAGGCAGTTGCCAATTCCAATATCCAGCCTATTGCACAGTCTTTTGATATCGCTGCCTTTGGTGCCGACTCTACAGGCGTAGTGCTGGATGTGACCAGCTTCCTGAACAGTGATAATGAAATCCTGAATTTTGAAGCCAGCGCTAAGCGCACCTTCCGGATTGGTAACTACCAGGCGGATAAGTCTTATATCAGCGGAGTGAAATCCTTCCCGATCAATACAGAGATTAAGACTGTAAAAACCTATGGTCGCTCTGCCGGGGCAACACCCGGAGCTCCTGCAGCCATGGCACCTCCGAGTGGTTCCTATACTGTGGAGATCAACAGTTCTATGATGCTGCTTCCTGAGAAGCCCATGCAGCCACGTTATTACGATGAGCGTGTTGGTTTCTTCACCCGTCAGTATGTGGATTTTGAAAAGAATCCCCAGGGTGTTGAATCTGTTCGCATGGTAACCCGCTGGAGACTGGAACCCAAAGAGGAAGATGTTGAAAAATACAAGCGTGGTGAATTGGTTGAGCCTAAGAAGCCCATCATTTTTTACATTGATCCGGCTACTCCGAAAAAATGGGTGCCTTACCTGATCCAGGGTGTGAACGACTGGCAGGCTGCTTTCGAAAAAGCTGGTTTCAAGAATGCCATCTTTGCGAAAGAAGCTCCAGTTAATGATCCTGAGTGGAGCCTGGAAGATGCACGTTACTCTGCGATCGTGTACAAGCCTTCTGATGTTCCGAATGCAAGTGGTCCGCATGAGCATGACCCCCGCACTGGTGAGATCCTCGAAAGCCATATCAATTGGTATCACAATGTGATGCAACTCCTGCGCAACTGGTATTTCGTTCAGGCATCACCGAATGACCCACGTGCACGTGCTCCGCAGTTTGATGATAAACTGATGGGAGAATTGATTCGCTTTGTTTCTTCTCACGAAGTAGGACATACACTTGGCCTGCGTCACAACTTTGGTTCTTCTTCATCTACACCGGTTGAAAAACTGCGTGATAAAAAATGGCTGGAAGAAAATGGTCACACTCCTTCCATCATGGACTATGCGCGTTTCAACTATGTAGCACAGCCGGAAGATAATGTTGGTGAAAAAGGATTGTTCCCCCGCATTGGTGATTACGACAAGTGGGCAATTGAGTGGGGTTACAAG
>JAGKTB010000310.1:0-9344 GCA_018993145.1 Flavihumibacter sp. | reverse complement strand
CCTTGGAACGGATGAGCTTTACAATCGTTTCGATCTGCTGCAGCAAGGCTTCACTTGCCTCCTGGAAAATCAGGTGGGCTTCGTCAATGAAGAGGACCAGTTTGGGTTTATCCATATCACCTTCTTCCGGACTGGAACCATATAATTCCGCCAGTAGCTGTAGCATAAAGGTGGAGAATAACTTGGGACGATCCTGCAGATCCGTGACCCGCAGAATCGAAATTACACCTCTCCCATCATCGGAGATCCGCATCAGGTCTTCCACCTCAAAACTTTTTTCGCCAAAGAAAGGATCTGCACCCTGCTGTTGCAGCTCTACCACTTTGCGCAGGATGGTGCCGGTAGAAGTGGTCGAGATTTTCCCATAGGCTTTCTCCAGTTCCGCCTTGCCTTCATCACTCACATACTGCAATACCTTGATAAAATCCTTGAGATCCAGCAAGGGCAACTGGTTGTCATCACACCATTTGAAAATCATGGCTACGAGACCGGCCTGGGTATCATTCAAACCCAAAATCTTACTCAGAAGAACGGGTCCGAACTCACTAACAGTAGCCCTTAAGCGCACTCCGGGTTCATTACTCAGGGAGAGCAGCTCCACCGGATAGGATGTTGGCTGATACTCCATCCGGAGATGCTGGTAGCGTTCTTTGATCTTATCATTGCTGGTACCAGCTGCAGCGAGTCCGCTCAGGTCTCCTTTGATATCCATCAGCAGCACGGGTACGGAATTATCACTCAGGACCTCTGCCAATACCTGGAGGGTTTTGGTTTTACCAGTATCAGTGGCACCGGCAATAAGCCCGTGCCGGTTCAGGGTTTTCAGGGGCAGCAGAATTTCTGCATCAGGAACCGGCTGACCATTCAGTATGCCCACACCAATTTTAGCGGAATCACCTTTAAACGTATAGCCCTTTTTGATGGCTTCAATGAACTGGGTCGTATCTGACATGAACGCGATATTTCCGGGTAAGATAATGGAAAAATGGAATTGGGTGGTTTAAAAATCCTCTTCCCTTTCCAGCATCAGAATGGCACTTTGGGGAACAATAAAGTATTTTTCTCCCTCGTACATCACTTCGGTAGCGCCACTTACCAGGAAGATCGCGAGATCACCCTCGCGCGCCTGTAGTGGAATGTATTTTACCTGTTCTTCAGCCTGTTTCCAGGACTCATCTTCAGGAGGTGTGGGGATGGCATAGCCCGGACCTGTCCGGATCACATACCCCTGTTGTACTTTTTCCTTTTCCTGCACACCCGGGGGGAGATAAAGACCACTGGCAGTTTGTTCATTTGGTTTGGAGGGACGAATCAGCACCCTGTCACCAATTACAATCAGTTTTTTCAGTTTAGCATCAGCTGTAAGGCGCATGGAATAGTATTTTTTTACAAAAATACGGAGGGCACCTTCCATTTAACAAAATCTTATCCCACTTGGTCACCGGCTGAAAATGAATTAATTTTATTATTAACTCATAAATCAATGATCATGGAAGATAAGAAAGCAAGAATACTTTTGTGTGAAGACGATCAGAATCTCGGACTGGTGTTGAAGAATTACCTGGAATTGAATGATTTTGATGTGGTGTTGGAACGCGATGGCCGACTGGGTCTCGCAGCCTTTCAGCGTGAAAAATTTGATCTCTGCCTGCTGGACGTAATGATGCCCAATATGGACGGCTTCAGTCTTGCAGAAGAGATCCGCGATATCGACCCCGATGTGCCCCTGTTTTTCCTGAGTGCAAAAACCATGAAGGAAGATATTATCCAGGGTTACAAACTGGGCGCGGATGATTATATCACCAAACCCTTCGACAGTGAAGTGCTGTTGTTAAAGATCAAAGCCATCCTCAAACGCAATGAGGAACTGAACAAGGAACAGGAAAACAAGGAATTTGACCTTGGCAGTTTCCATTTCAATCCAAAATTGAGAGAGCTTACGCATAGCGGACAAACTCAAACCTTGTCGCCCAAGGAGAATGAGTTACTGAAAATGCTTTGTGAGCACATGAATGACCTGTTGCCGCGTGAGCAGGCCCTGAAAAAAATCTGGGGTAGTGATACCTACTTCAATGGCCGGAGCATGGATGTATACATCGCGAAACTTAGGAAGTACCTGAAAGAAGATTCCAGCATTGAAATCGTGAACATTCACGGTAATGGATTCCGCCTGGTTGTACCTACTCCTGCGTAATCAGCCGTTATACAAATGAATCAAACAAACCTGGGGAGTGACCCGTACGGGGTTGCTTTCCCAGGTGTTCATAGGCTTTTAAAGTAGCTTCTCTTCCGCGGGGCGTACGTTGCAAAAATCCCTCCTGAATCAGAAAAGGTTCATACACTTCTTCCAGCGTACCTGCTTCCTCTCCTACAGCCGTTGCAATGGTGGTGATGCCAACCGGGCCACCTTTGAACTTCTCAATAATGGTTGAGAGTATCCTGTTATCCATTTCATCGAGACCATGCTCATCCACATTCAGGGCCTTGAGTGCATGCTGGGTGATTCCTAGATCAAGTTGCCCATCGTTCAAAACCATGGCAAAATCCCGCACGCGGCGCAACAGTCCATTGGCAATTCTTGGCGTACCCCGGCTCCGGCGGGCAATCTCGGCAGCTGAATCATCGGTAATGGGAGCATTTAATAAGGCAGCTGAGCGACGAATGATTTTCTCCAGCGTGCCAGCATTGTAATATTCAAGGCGCGATTTGATAGCAAAGCGGCTTAACAAAGGAGCAGTTAATAAACCACTGCGCGTAGTGGCACCAATCAGGGTAAAAGGATTCAGATTAATCTGGATACTGCGGGCATTTGGACCACTGTCGATCATGATATCAATCCGGTAATCTTCCATCGCCGCATATAAATATTCTTCTACCACCGTACTCAGGCGGTGAATTTCATCTATAAACAACACATCATTGGGTTCCAGATTGGTGAGCAGCCCTGCCAGGTCGGCCGGCTTTTCAATCACCGGTCCGGATGTTTCACGAATCTGCACCCCCATCTCATTGGCCACAATCCTGGACAGGGTAGTTTTACCTAAACCGGGCGGACCATGAAACAGGACATGATCGAGGGCTTCACCCCGGATTTTAGCAGCCTTGATGAAGATTTTCAGGTTCTCGATGATCTGTGCCTGTCCGGCAAAATCATCAATTTCCCGGGGGCGCAAACTATTCTCAAACTCTTTTTCCGCAGAACCTATCGGGTTGGAACCCGGATCTAATAATGGGTTGCTCATAATCAATCTATTCTCACTTCCTACTACGTCAATATTAGTCAAAAACTTTTATTCAGCGCCTCCATAAAGTTTTTCATAATACTCAATCGCCATCCGGTTACTGTCGAATTGCGGAAGAATGGAATTCATACTGTTTTTAACAATAGCAAGCCAACGCCTCTTATTCTGATAATACATCGGGAGTATTTCCTTTTCCAGAAGATCATAGAGGGTATTGGCATCTTTTTCATCCTGGATATGTTCCGGCAGGGAAGGGTCCGCGGGTGGTATAACAAAGCCATTTTCTTTGTCTCTGACAAACTCAGGAAACCATCCATCGGGAATGGAAAGATTAACTGCCCCGTTCATGGCGGCAGACATCCCACTGGTACCAGAAGCCTCATGACCCATGCGGGGTACATTCAACCAGAGATCGGCTCCCTGTTTCAGTATTCGGGAAAGCTTCAGTTCATAACCCGTAAGAATTGAGCAGTTGGTGTAGGTTTTACAGAGATTGACAATTTTATCAAAGGAAGCAATGCCGGTATAATCCATCGGGTGGGGTTTGCCTGCCCAGATTATCTGAACTGGCATGTCCGCATTACTAACCAACTTATGAAAACGCTCCATATTGGTGAGTAACAACTCTGCTCTTTTATATCCAACAAACCGTTTCGCAAAAACAATCGTGAAAATATCATCTTTGTATATTTCTCCTGCCTGCTCTGCGACCTCTTCAAATAAACGGCACTTGCGATGCTTTTTCAGATCTTCTATGGCGGCATCATTTTCATTGGATACTACCTGGTACATTTTGAAATCAGCCCAGTAAGTAAAACTTTGCGCATTCGTAATAGAAATCATATTGCAAATACCTTCTGCGCCCTGCCACATTTCCCGAAGTGTCTGAAGGTGCAATTTTGAAACACCATTAGCCAGACCAGCCAAACGCAACGCAACCAGGGTATGATTGAACTGGTCATCCTGAACACCGGTAATGTTTCTCAGCTCCGGCAAGGGAATGTTATTGAAAAAACCGAATTTCTGAAGCAGGTAAATATCTGAAACCCGATTTCCTCCCGGCTCTGGGGTATGATTGGTAAACACCAGGCGTTTTTTTACTGCTTCAACTGATTTGTATTTTTCATAGAGATAAAATGCGAGCGGCAGTGCATGCGATTCATTCAGGTGATAAATTTCAGGCAGCCAGTTCAATTCTTCCAATAAGCGGCCCCCCCCATAACCCAGCAGGATGGCAGCAGCAATCGTGGTTTCCGGATTTGAATCATACAGATGATGTGAAATGGTTTTACCGAGGTAATCGTTTTCCGGCAGATCCGTACTTAAGAAAAAGACAGGTGCGGTCTTGAAAATTTCCGGAGGAAGATAGTAGGCGGTGACCCACACATCATGCCCCGAGATCTGGATGGTAAATTTGATATCCGTTTTTTGCAGAAAGCCGTACACTTTTTCCTGGAACAATACATACATGGATTGATCCTGTTTACGGACCTGGTCATAATATCCATAGTTCCATAAAATCCCAATACCCACCATATTTTGTTTCAATTCATATGCGCTGCGCATGTGTGAACCTGCCAGGTATCCCAATCCACCCGCATAGGTTTTTAAGGGCTGATGAATAGCATATTCCATGCAGAAATAAGCTACCGGTTTTTCGTAGCCTTTTCCAATTGTATAGGGATGTTGAAATTCAAATTTCATGCTGATCGTGTTTTTATGTTTCGCTGCGAATAGGCTACTTATAGTGAAATATTAATTGTGAAAGGTAAGCCAGTACCGGGAACAATCCCATGATGTAAATCAAGCAAAAAAGTGATTCTTCAGCCACACCTGAAATATTTATTTGCATATACAAACAATATCTCTATCTTTGTTTGGTGAAAGCATCTGAAAGCAGGTATCATCAGTGTATTTATTTTTCCAGTAATGCCCTGGCGAGGAAGATTGAGAAACTCGCTATGGAGAGCTGGAAAAAATTGGGACTCGCACCGAGTCATGCTTACCTTTTAATGCTGGTATTGGAAGAACCCGGTGTACAACCTGGCTATGCTGCAGAAGAGCTGCAATTGAGTCCCAGTACCGTTACCCGCCTGCTGGAAAAGCTTGAAGAGAAGAAATTGGTAGTCCGGACTACCGAAGGTAAACTCACCAATATCTACCCTACCCCCAAAGCAAAAGAACTCTATCCCCAAATGAAAAACTGCACCCGCGAATTCCAGGAAAAATACCAGTCGCTGATTAATGAAGAAGAGGCCAGCCGTCTTGTGAAATCCATCAACCGCATCAACGACCAACTACCTTAAATTTTTTTTATTTATTAATTGCATATACAAATATCAAATCATGAACTACGTTTTAACAGGCGGCGCAGGCCATATTACCAAGCCATTAGCGTTACACTTATTGAAAGCAGGTCACCAGGTAACGGTGATTGGAAGAGCTGAAGCAAATCTGCAAGAGCTCTCAGCTGCAGGCGCAAAAACAGCTATCGGCTCAGTTGAGGACAGCAATTTTTTAAGCATGACCTTTAAAGGGGCAGACGCTGTATACCTCATGATACCTCCCATCTGGAATCCTGCAAACTGGAAAGAAGCAATTGGACAAGTAGGAAAAAACTATGCAACTGCCCTTCAGGAAGCGGGTGTTAAACACGCCGTTTTATTGAGCAGCATAGGTGCGCATATGCCTGATGGTTGCGGCCCGGTAAGTGGACTGTACCGCGCTGAACAGGCATTGAAAGCTGTACCAGGATTGAATCTGCTCTCTCTTCGCCCCGGTTATTTTTATTACAATTTCTTTGGCAACCTTTCAATGATCAAAAATGCCGGAATCATTGGCAGTAATTTTGGAGGTAATGAAGATAAGCTGATCATGTCATCAACGGATGATATTGCATCCATCGCAGCAAGTGCCTTACAGCAATTAGATTTTTCTGGTTTCACGGTTCGGTACCTGGTAAGTGATGAACTGAACAGCAAGGAAATCGCGCAAAAAATTGGAAACGCTATTGGCAAACCGGAACTTCCCTGGATCGTATTTACAGATGAACAGGCCGAACAGGGTCTGCTGGGAGCAGGACTGCCGGCAGAAAATGCCCGCAATTATGTGGAAATGGGAACAGCCATCCGAAGTGGAAAAATGTTTGAAGACTATCAAACAGATACAGTAAAAATAAAGGGGATCACTTCCTTTGAAGCCTTTCTTCCGCAATTCAAAGCCGCATTTGAGGCAGCTCAATAAAAAAACCGGGACTGCCACAACTTGCTGGCAGTCCCGGTTATACTTATTTCTCTCTTAACTGAACTGAAATCCTGCGATCCACTCGACGTTCTTCATCACTCGCAGTTTCTGCCACTTTAGCCAGCTCTTCACCATAACCTTCGGCCCCAACCAACTGAGCAGTATTTGCACCCTCTTTCCTGATTTCAGCCAAAACGGCGTCAGCTCTTTCCTGCGACAGTTTTTTATTATCCGCGTCATTTCCCACTTTATCAGTATAGCCACCTATTTTTATTTTGGCAGCCGGATAAGCTTTGAGTATGGCTACAATGTTCCGGATCTGAGCAATACTTTCAGCAGTCAGTCTGGCACTGCCGGTTTCAAAATTGAGGTTATCAAAATCAAACCACTGATCCCTACCGGCTATACAGGCTGCATCATTCAGGCAGGCCACCAGTTTATCTTCAATACCACCCTTGTAAGCATCAATTTCGGTACCATCTGCCAGTTTTACTTTAAGTGATTCCCGAGCAGGTGGCGTTATCGGTGCAGCTGGTGCTGGTTCAACCGGGGCAGGTGTTTCCATCACCACTTCCTCTTTATGCTCTCCTCCTCCACAGCCTTTAAACAGGTACAATAGAAGTGCAACAGCTGCCAATCCCAATACCAGGGGCATCAACCAGGAACCTGATTTTTTTGGTTCTTCCACATGAGGAACAGCAGGCCGGGGAGCACTACTGCTGATCCCTAACATGTTTCCAATGTTTAGACCTGCTGGTAATGCATTCAGAAAACTGGATTTCTGATTGCTGAGTAAAGAACTTAACCCCGATGCAGAGAGTCCATTCTCCGTAGCATGTTTTCCCAGGAAGCCCATGACCATGGGTGCGATGGAACCGGGCAGGGGGGCTGCAGAGGAACCTTTGATCCCGGCGAAAGAAGCAATTGCATTGGCAATACTGCCCACCTTGTCGCCAAATATGCTGTTTAAAATTCCCGGAGAACTATCTGGTATACCACCACCGCCTGCGCTAAAGGCACTACCAAGATTTCCTAATATACCACTGTTCATGGCCTGCTTCGCAAGGTCCATAATCATGTTTCCACCACCGGTTTCCGCTTTCTGCGTGATGCCTAATAAACTGGCTGGTAAAAGTCCGGAAACTGCCTTACCAACAGAGGATTCTGATTCTTGTAAATAACCTGCGGCTTTGCCGATCAGATCAGGAGTAATGAAGGATTTCGCTGCATCCAGGATGTTAAATGCCATAACGATTGTTTAATTGTTAGGAAATAAACGGGGCGGATGCCGGCTAATCAGGAGCTAGGGCAGGGATTTGAAATTACAGAAATTTATTCAGTTGCAGAATCAGATCCGGATCCGGACAATTACTGAGCCATTGTTCCCGCTCACTGTAACGCACCACTCCTGGATAGTCGCCCTCATACAAACCCATATCTGATATTAGTTGAAAATGCAGATGGGGTGGCCATTGTCCGTTTTCCACCGGCTCACCAAAATGCGCAAATTCCTGTCCGCGGTTGATGTATTGTCCGGGTGCCAGAGAATCAATATCCCGTTTTGATATATGCCCATACAAGCTATAAAATGGTATGCCATCCAACTGGTGCAGTAAAATAATCGTAGCCCCATAATCCCCCAGCCGATCATTCCATCCAATACTATGTACCATGCCTCCCATGAATGCATATACAGGTGTGCCTGCAGGTCCCCAGATATCGGTTCCTATATGCAGCCGACGCGGCTCTTCTCCCTCATCAAAAAGGGCACTGCGACTATACATAAATCGCAGTTCATTGTAACCACCAATCAGATAACTAGCTTGTTTTGCTTCGCGAAGGCTTTCCATGAAGCTCACAAATCGCTCCAGGTTGTCGGCTATGCCTTCTGGTAAGTCACCATTTTGGGTCAGATTCAATGCCGCCAGTTTATCTGTACCGGGAGTAAACGAAACTACAGGATGAAAACTGCCTTGGTTACGGGTAAGGCTGACAGTCAGGGGATTTATCATGGTACAAAGATAACGCAACGGTTTGCTGTGGAGATCTTGGCACCCGCCCAAACAGAAATACTATTTTTAAGTACCAACGATTGCTTATGCAGTTACAAAAACCCTCCCTGAGTTTCTGGCAGATCATCAATATGAATGTGGGCTTCTTCGGCATTCAATACAGTTTTGGCCTGCAACAAACCGCGATCAATCCCCTTTACAGTTTCCTGGATGCCAAGCCGGAAGAACTACCCATCCTGAACCTGGCAGGTCCTATGACCGGCCTCCTGATTCAACCGGTTATTGGGGCGCTGAGCGACCGAACCTGGCATCCCCGCTGGGGCAGAAGAAAACCCTATTTTTTAATTGGTGCCATCTTTTGCAGCATCTGCCTCTTTGCTTTCCCATTTAGCCGGGCTTTGTGGATGGCAGCCGGATTGCTCTGGATCCTGGATGCTGCCAATAATACCGCCATGGAACCTTACCGGGCATTTATTGCGGATAAACTTCCGGCCCGCCAGCAGCCCACCGGATTCCTGACACAGAGCTTCTTCACCGGCCTTGGTATCACACTGGCGAATTTATCCCTGGGCTTTTTTAAAGATATCATTACAGGCACTTCCTCTTCGGGTATCCCCTATTGGGTGTACGGTTCTTTTTTTGTAGGAGGTGTTTGTTCCATACTATCTGTACTCTGGTCGGTACTAACTACCCCGGAAATACCACCCACACCTGCAGAACTGGCTGAACTAAGAGCGCGCCCCAAAGGATTTTTTGAACCATTTAAGGAAATCATAGAAGCCATCCGACACATGCCACCCATCATGTGGAAACTGGCGCTGGTTTATCTCTTTCAATGGTATGCGAT
>JAGKTB010000309.1:0-6307 GCA_018993145.1 Flavihumibacter sp. | reverse complement strand
AGCCGTTATCATAACTTTTTCCTTGCTAAAATCAACGGGCAATACAAGGCTGTTACCTTCAAATTGACCTTCGTCTGATTCAAATTGGATATCCTCGGAGCTAAGTGGATACCAGCTTTTACCGGCTACCAATCCGTCAACATTAATGTAATTATGAACACCCTTTTTCAGGCTGTCGGTATACAAATGGAAAGCAATACTATCCACCAATGGGGCAGTTGTTTTCCCGGAATTGCTTTTTCTCTTTTGTGCAATTCCCGATTGGCTCAGTATCAGCAGGGTAAATGCCAGTAACATTCGACTCATATCCATTAGACTATGGGTTCCGTTCAGGGTTTAACCCGGTGTTAAATCAGTTGTTTTCAGAGGCGTTGCAGCCCTTTGCAGACGATCATTGATGGCACGCCCGAGACCTTCATCCGGAAACCGTTCTGCAACTATAACAGCAATATTCATACTGTCCGCCAGTCGTAATGCACTGAATAATCTCCTGGCGGCCTCTGGTAAGTCGCCGTTGGGTGACAATATAAACTGGTTAGTATCGGGTATCCCGGGTACTTCCTTCTGAAAACTAATCGTTGCAATCTGGTGAGGCGCATATTTAGTTAAAGCTTCCAATGTGAGGTCGGTAATCTTACCAAACTTCAGCGGATGCCGGGTTGCATAATGTCTTGCCAGCATACCCGGAGCAACCGGATTATCAACATATCCTTCCGGTGGCAGGGAAACTGGTCCGATAACTGCTTCAACTGCTTCCAGTGAAATTCCACCATATCGTAACAGTCGGGGTTGCTCTTCCAGGAAAGATACTATGGTGGATTCCAGCCCAACCTGGCAATCGCCACCATCGAGTATATAGGAAACTTTATCACCCAACTGATTGGCAACATGAGCAGCGGTAGTGGGACTTACATACCCTGAGGGATTGGCACTGGGAGCGGCCAGCGGGAATTCAAGTTGCTGCAGCAGTTCCAGGGTAAGCGGGTGGTTGGGAAAACGGATGGCAACTGCGGGAGTACCTGCCGTTACGATGGCTGGTATCTGTGAAGAAGCCGGTATCACATAGGTAAGCGGACCCGGACTAAACCTGGCAGCCAATGCCTGGGCCTTTGGGGGAAGTTCCAGATTCAGTTTTGTAAGTTGCTGATAGTTGGCGAAATGCAGGATCAGGGGATTGAACTGCGGCCTGTTTTTTACCTGGTAGATTTTTAGAACGGCCTCTTCGGATAGCCCGTTGCCTGCTAATCCGTAAACGGTTTCCGTAGGGATAGCTACCAAATTACCTGCTCGAAGACATTCGGCGGCCCTCTGTATATCCGAACCAATGGAATTGCTCATGGAGCAAAAATAACGCTTTCGCCGGGGCCTCCGGCGAAAGCGTCTGGTATCGGGTTTAAAATGCTTTCTTTCCGTCTCCGGCTGAGGTCCTGGCCTGTTTTACGAATTTTTCAAGCCACTGGTGTTGTTCCCACAGCATGTGCAGGATATTTTCTTTGCCAGCATAGCCATGACTTTCATAAGGCAGCGAAATATAACGCGTTACGCCGCCATGGCCCTTGATCGCATTGTAGAGTCGTTCGCTCTGAATGGGAAAAGTGCCTGGGTTATTATCCATCTCACCATGAATCAAAAGGATCGGTGTTTTAATCTTATTTGCAAAACTGAAAGGGCTCATGTTATAATAGACTTCCGGAGCTTGCCAGTACGTACGCTCTTCAGCCTGGAATCCAAACGGAGTGAGTGTTCGGTTATAGGCACCACTACGTGCAATACCAGCTTTAAAGAGATTGGTATGAGCCAGAAGATTGGCTGTCATAAATGCGCCATAGCTATGTCCGCCTACACCAACCCTGGTACTGTCTCCAACGCCCATTTTGGCGGCCGCCTGGATGGCAGCATGAGCATTCAGGTACAACTGGGGTATAAAGGCATCATTGGGCTCTTTATTTCCTTCCCCAACGATTGGCATTTCCGCATTGTCCATTACCGCATATCCCTGCGTTGCCCAGAAAATCGGGCTGCCGTAGGAAATGGTTGGGAAAGTGTATTGTGAACCTCTTACCTGGGCAGCATCCGCAGCAGATTTGTATTCCCGCGGATAAGCCCAAATCAGTAGTGGCAGCGGACCATCTTTCGTTTTGTCATATCCTTTTGGAAGGTAGAGGGTTGCTGTCAGATCAATGCCGTCTGCTCTTTTATATTTGATCTTTTCTTTACTGATTCCTTCCAGCTGTTCATAGGGATTGGTGAATTGTGTCAGAGCAAGCGGATCAATCTTTTTTGTAAGATTTCTTACATAGTAGTTGGGTGTTTCAGTGGGACTTTCCCTGCGCGTAATGAATACACCTTTTTCTGCATCCAGTACCCGAACCACATATTCAAAGTATCCTTCCTGGCATCTCCAGAGTTCTTTAATGGCTCTTGTTTTGAGATTCATGGATCGCAGCAGGGGCAAATCTCCCTTTTCAGATGCGCCATTGGAAGTCAGCAGGATAGATCCGTTCTTCAATACCTGGATAACGTTGCGGCCATACTGATTACGAGTAGTTATCGGTTGCCCAAGGTCGTTATACTGATCGTTACTGCTTCGCTCTTGCAGGCTGTCCAGTTTACCAGACACAGGATTCAGCAGGTTGATCCGGTAACTGCGGTCTGCATTCATGCTTTCGTAAAGCAGTGCTACCTGGTCGTTCCCCCATTCAATCCCCCTGAATCGTTTGGTTGTTTTGGTGAAGAGCCTGGGTTCCTTTTCTTTCATCAGATCGATGCAATACACTCCATCCCGGAATTCAGATTTGGCTCTTCCCTTACCGTTGTCCAAAGCCTGTACATAATAGATGGTTGCAGGCTGATCATCTCGCCAGTTGATACCACGCGGATAAGTTACCACATCATCAAAGCCTATCGGCGCTCCCTCTGAAGATGGATTGCTGGCAATGGTTTTTACCAATTCTCCTTTCAGGTTTGAGACAATATAAGTGGTGGGAAATCCACTCCAGGGAACAAGATAGGAAAACGGTTTTTCGAGGATTGCAGTTAAGAGGAACTCCTGGTTGGGAGAAATTGAAAAGCTGCGATAAATAGCTTCTTCGCCCAGTTTCTCTTCTTTTCCTGATCCTAACTGCAATCTGTACAACTGCCCTTTCGCAAAATGTTCGAACAACATTTCGTCGTAGGGTGATTTGATCAGATCCTGGTAGGTCCTGGATGCAGCTGCTTTTCCCAGAGATTCCTGGATTACTGGTCCGGATGGCGCAGCTGGCCTGGCAGGTTCTTTTTTGCCGGCATTTACAGCAGCTTTGTAAATAATGGTGGAATCATTCTGCCAGATAAAGCTGGTGCCCAATACATCGTTCAGTGAATGCTGATTAACCTTCTGAGCGGTTGCCTGCAGCAGATCAACTGTATACAGGTCAATGCCTCCATTTCTATACTGCAGAAAAGCGAAACGTTGCTGTGAAGGACTCCATTGCATGGAAGTTCCTCTCAGGTCAGCAGGTAATCCGGATATTGCTCTTGTTTTACCTGTAGTTACTTCTTTTATCTGAAGGTCATTAAAATACGTCTGGCGACTTCCACCAAAATTTGCCGGATTCATGCGTAAACCAGCGATCCTGTATTCAGGCTGTGCAAGCTCTTCCACAGGGGGCATACTGGCACGCTGGATCAAAACCATATGGTCGGCTTTGGCATTAAAACTTACCATGGGTGTTGGGCGTGCCATTACCAGGTCCATGATCTCTTTTGGAGGGGTCTGGTAGGTTGCTTCCTCCTGGGCAATCACCAGAAATTGGAAACCAACCATGCATACTAATAGAAGCAGTTTTTTCATATGTGTGTGTTATGCGACTAATTTACGGGATCTTAAAAAATTTGGTCCATATTAATTGATACCCCTATTTTTGCATCCGGAATGAAAAGAAACAGCAACATTCATCATCATCATGTTTTACTGCCAGCGCGGTAAGCGAGGATGTTTGATGTCTATTGATAACATTTGAGGGCTTACCTGCATGGTAAGCCCTCTTTATTTTATTTGATTATATGCAACAGAAATTGAAAATCGCTATCCAGAAAAGTGGACGCCTTTATGAGGATTCTGTCAAATTGTTGAAGGATTGTGGTATTGATGTTAAGAACGGTATCAACAAACTGAAAACCGAAGCAGAAAACTTTCCACTTGAAATTTATTTTTTACGTGATGACGATATTCCTCAATACGTGGAGGATGCTGTAGCCGATATTGGTATCGTTGGTGAGAATGTAGTTTTTGAGAAAAATAAAAAGGTACAGATCGTAGAGGGACTGGGCTTTGGTAAATGCCGGTTAAGTATTGCCGTTGCAAGAAAAGATGAGTATACCGGGGTAGCATCCTTACAGGGCAAACGCATCGCTACCAGTTATCCGGTGTTGGTTGAGAACTTTCTGCAGTCGAAAGGAGTGAAGGCCGAAATTCATGAAATCAGTGGTTCGGTGGAAATCGCTCCGGGTATAGGGCTGGCAGATGCAATTGTTGACCTGGTTAGCTCCGGTTCAACACTTTTTATGAATGGCCTGAAAGAAGTAGAAGTGGTGTTAAAAAGCCAGGCGGCATTGATCCGGAATGAAAACTTATCAGCTGAACAAATGCAGGTACTGGAGCGTTTGCTGTTCAGAATCCGGGCTGTAAAAAAAGCGAAGAACAATAAATATGTTTTGCTGAATGCCCCAAATGAAAAACTGGAAGAAATCATCTCCCTGTTACCTGGCATGAAAAGTCCTACCGTATTGCCATTGGCAGAACCTGGTTGGAGCAGTGTACACAGTGTGCTGAGCGAAAATCAGTTCTGGGATATCATTGAACAACTGAAAGCAGCCGGTGCACAGGGAATCCTGGTAGTTCCCATTGAAAAAATGATAATCTGAGTATATGAAAATCGTTCGCTATCCTGAAAAAAGCGAGTATGCATCACTGTTGGCGAGGCCTGTTATGGACAGTTCCACTCTCGAATCAGCTGTCCAGACAGTTTTGTCGGAGGTGAAACGCAGGGGAGATGCCGCTCTGTTTGAATATACATCCCGGTTTGATGGCGTTCAATTGAATAAACTGGAAGTGTCAGAGCATGAAATACAGGAGGCAGCCAACCTGGTTTCCCCGGCTCTTAAAGAAGCTATGCAACTGGCAGCTGCTAATATCCGACGCTTTCACCAGGCGCAGGTGCAACCTGTTGAAATCATCGAAACCATGCCTGGTATCCAATGCTGGCGCAAATCAGTGGGCATTGAAAAGGTGGGCTTGTATATTCCTGGTGGAACAGCTCCACTTTTTTCAACCATCCTGATGCTGGGCATTCCCGCTTCCATTGCTGGTTGCAAAGAGATCGTTTTATGTTCTCCTCCTGATAAAACCGGAAAACTTCATCCGGCCATTATATACGCTGCTTCACTCGTAGGAGTTACGCGCATTTTTAAAGTTGGTGGGGCACAGGCCATCGCTGCAATGGCATATGGTACGGAAACCATACCCCAGGTATTTAAAATTTTTGGTCCGGGTAACCAATATGTAACCTGCGCCAAACAACTGGTGCAACGCGATGGCCTGGCTATTGATATGCCTGCCGGCCCTTCGGAAGTGGCTGTTTTCGCTGATGCTACTGCCAATCCTGCATATGTTGCCGCTGATTTATTAAGCCAGGCAGAACATGGAGTAGATAGCCAGGTGCTGTTGGTGACCACCGATGAAAACCTGCCGGAAAAAGTTTCCGAAGCACTCACAAAACAACTGGAAAAATTATCTCGTGCTCAGCTCGCGGAAAAAGCGTTGCAAAACAGTTCTGCAATTGTTGTAAGCACTAAGGAAGAGGCACTGGAAATATTGAATCTCTATGCTGCTGAACATTTGATCCTGGCAAGTGATCAGGCCAATGAGATAGCGGATAAAGTAGTAAATGCCGGATCTGTTTTTATTGGGCATCTTACACCGGAAAGTGTGGGCGATTATGCCAGCGGCACCAACCATACACTCCCCACTAACGGTTATGCCAAAGCGTATAGTGGGGTGAGTGTAGACTCCTTTGTGAGGAAAATAACATTCCAGGAACTTTCCTCTGCGGGATTGATGGCAATCGGTCCCGCTGTTGTTGAAATGGCCAGTGCAGAAGGACTTGATGCACATGCCAAGGCAGTAACCATTAGAATGCAAAACCATGTTTAATCTGAACGAATTATTAAGGCCGAATATCCGCGATCTGGTACCTTATTCCTCCGCGAGGGATGAGTTCAAAGGAGAAGCCAGTGTATATCTGGATGCCAACGAAAATTCACTGGG
>JAGKTB010000308.1:0-3495 GCA_018993145.1 Flavihumibacter sp. | reverse complement strand
GTTACTAAAACCGAACGAACATGAAACAACTTATAACAAACCTGCTGCTGGGCATACTGGTATTCACTACCGGATGTACAAAAGAAGAAGCAGCAAAAGCAGATGGCCGCCTGCTTGGACTCGAATTGAGCTTTCAGCATAAGGATCCCAAAAGCGGTGAAACGCTGACAAATGTGTTCAGCAATTATTACCGCAAAACCGACCAGGTTGAGGTCAACCTGGAGTCTTCACTGGAAATTGAAAAAATTGACATTGTAAATTCAGTCACACAGAGCAAACTCACCACACTGGATGTAAATGGCACTACTGCTTCTTATTCCGTACCGGTGAATGATCTGGCAATTCCATTTGGCCAGCGTGCTTCCCTGTTTTTCCATGTCTATTTCAAAGACGCAGGAAAAGATGGATTCAGCTATCCTTCCATGAAATCCTACACATTCAATGTGATCAGTGAAATTCCTTCCATCGTGAATTTTAAAAGAGCGGATGGCAGCACCACTGAATTAAAGACTACTGATTTTAACATTCAGGGATTTTCGGAAGATCCAAAAAGAGGTGTAGTTGCCACTTTCAAACCAGGCACACCCTCTTACCTTTCTATTGAGGATTCCCCTCTCCTGCAATTTGGAGCGAATAGAAACTTCAGCGTAAGCTTTTGGATCCAATCCAACCACAATATCAGCGATCCGGCAATTCTGGGTACTATGGACTGGAACAGCTCCAATAACAAAGGTTGGGTTGTAGCCTGGCTGAATGGTCGCCTTCGTTTTGTTACAAGTGATGGTGCCGGTTTGAAAAACGATATCCGTCTACCCGAAGGAGAAACAATTCTCGGCGATGAATGGCATTTTGCAACCATCGTGTGCAATCGGAATTCCAGCCTTTCCATTTACGTAGATGGTGTTGAAAGAGTGTCCGGCGCTGCAGTTCCCATGGATATCAACAACGGAACTACGGTTAAAATAAATCAGGATGGAACCGGAAGTTATGGAGATCGTCTTGGTAGTAAATTCGGCAGTGTCGTATTTTATGATCAGGCACTTACAGCTGCTGAAATTCTGGACATTTACAACAGCACCAAATAAGCGGTTCAACTCAGATGATAAAACATGTTTTAGTAGCAGCAGTCAGTCTATATCTTCCTGTCTTCGGGCTTGGTCAGACAGGACAGCAACCGATCAGGGATAACCTGCAGTACACACTGCAGGTCCCCTACCCGGTTGAAAAAATTCCCGCACCTAAAAAAGGGAAAATCAAAAATGTGATATTGCTGATTGGTGATGGAATGGGCCTGACCCAGGTTTCAGCCGGATGGGTGGCCAACCGGGGACAACTTTACCTGGAACAATGCACGCATACAGGTATGTCCAAAACCACTGCTGCCAATAAATTGATCACCGACTCCGGAGCTGGAGCTACAGCTATGGCAAGCGGACAAAAGACGATTTATCATGCCGTGGGCGTAGATACAGCAGGAACTGACCTCCATACACTAACGGATATTGCTAAACGAAACGGCCTGGCAACTGGTATCGCAGTAGCCTGCTCTATTACCGATGCCACACCAGCATCCTTCGCAGCAAATAATATAGACCGGGAGGAAGAAGAGGAAATCGCTACAGACTTTTTGAACAGTAATGTAGATGTTCTCTTTGGTGGTGGTCGCAGGTACTTTAACAATCGAAAGGACCAACGTGATCTGCTACAGGAAATGAATGCCAAAGGTTACCAGGTCATTAACAGCACTGCCGAATTTCTTGCGACTCGCCAGGCCAAGGTGTTGGCCCTTGTAGAAGATGGTCAGTTGGATACTGCCCCAAAAAGAGGCACCGCATTTCAACAGGCTGCCATCCATACCCTTGACCTGCTGAAGACGAATCGTAAAGGATTTTTTGCCTTACTGGAAGGATCCCGCATCGATGATATGGGACACATGAACAATCTTCCAGGTGTAGTTGAAGAAGTGCTGGATTTTGACCAGACCATCGGTAAGGTATTGCAATGGGCTTCGAAAGAGGGACAAACTCTGGTGATTATAACTGCTGACCATGAAACCGGCGGACTCACCCTACTCGACGGAGATAAAGGAACCGGTTTTGTTAGCGGAAAATTTTCAACAGGCGGTCATTCAGGCGTAATGGTACCGGTTTACGCCTGGGGACCAGGCGCAGAACATTTCACTGGAATTTATGAGAACACAGAACTTTTCTGGAAGATACAGTCATTACTTCGGATTCGACAAAGGAACTAAGGGTATACTCCATTTTATGCACAATCCATAACGGCAATAAAATCGATATCGATGGCTGCCTGCAGATGAATCTTCTCACCACCACTGGCTCGCACCCGAACCAATGCCTTTCTGAGTTCATTCTGGATATCCTTGATCCGACGCTCCGAATGTAAAACCTCTTCAACAGTAGGCTCTTTGGCAGCCAGCCTTTCCTCGTGAAAGGCAACTTTTGCCTTAACTATTGCATTTAATAATTTTTCAGCTTCCGCTACAGTAAAATGTCCGTCGATTAAATGAATCTGCATGAACTAAATTTGAGCAAAAATCTGTCCGGCAATCCATATATTTTCATTTATATTTTAAATGGATTCTATAAATATTGTTCATACCAGTTAAATCGCTGCTCAATGATCTCTTTTTTTGTTTTCCTGACATATTCAAGATAGGCTTTTGCAATGGGCGAGAACATCTTTCCTTTTAACCAGATCATACTCCATTTAGTAGAAATGGGCAATCCCTTTACCGGAATAATTCGCAACACACCAGCATTCAGTTCATTTTTAATACCAATCAATGGCATAATAGAATAGCCCAATCCCGCTATCACAGCCTGTTTGACGGCCTCATTGGAAGTGAGCTCCACCTTTTTTACCGCTGCAATCCGGTTACGTTCAATGAATCGTTCCATGGTCATTCGTGTACCGGAGCCTTCCTCCCTGTAAATGAGCGGCAGCTCTTCAAATATGTTTTTGTCGTATGATTTTTTTTGAAACTGCGATGCTGAGCTACCCACCAGGAATAATTTGTTCTGCATCAGCTCCAGCTTATCTACATTCAGGCTAGGGGGCAGGATCGATACCAGAGAAAAATCCACCTCGTTATCCTGTAAGGATTCAATCACCCTGGATTTATTTGTCACGTCCATTTGCAACTGAACCCCAGGATGTTCCTTCATAAAGCCGGATAAAAAATAAGGCATCACATATTTACCGGTTGATACAATGGAGATTTTGAGTCGCCCTACCAATTGCCCCTTGAATTCCATCGTTTTCATATTGATGGCCTGCACCTGGTTGAGTATCTCCTCGGCTGCAAGAGCGATTTCCTTGCCAAAATCAGTAATATAAATTTTTCGTCCAACGATCTCCGTAAGTGGAATATCAAACTGATGCTGGAAATTCCGGAGCTGAATCGATACTGCCGGCTGTGTAAGATGCAATTCTTCCGCCGCCTGGGTAATGCTTTTGGTTTGCGTGATCTTC
>JAGKTB010000307.1:0-5290 GCA_018993145.1 Flavihumibacter sp. | reverse complement strand
TGAAAACCCTGTGTGCTTTAAAAGATTTCGCAGAGCAATCCGCCAGTAATTTTGTAGCATACCTGTGAGTTGTACTCTTTTGCTACCAAGGGATGTGCCAATCCATTATGAAGTTGATTTTCAATTAATTATTTCTTTCATCCAGGGCTGCATTGTTCGATTTCGAACACTTTCTGTCCGGTTTCGCCTGCTTCTTTCTCTGCGCCCACTGCGGCGGAGTGCACTGGAGGGCGGACTAAAATTTTCTTGAGGATACCTTTTAAAGCAAATTTTCACTAACGATCATAGGAATTGTGCATTAGGCTGCTCTTAACATTTCAATAATTGAATGCTGGATTATGTTGCGCCCCGAAACAACCTTATCATGAACAAAATTTTCCTCTTGTTGTGCACTGCACTTTTAGTATTTAATTCCAGTTGTAAAAAAGAAAAAAATGGGGAGATCCCCTATAAAGGTCCCGAGCCGGTTAGCCGTCCGGCGGGCAATCCAGATGGAGCGCTCCAAAGTTTTCAAATCGGAGCAAGTGGTGGCGAGTTTACAACCGCGGATGGCAAATTAAAAGTAACCATTCCCGCAGGAGCCGTTTCAGAACTTACCAATTTCCAGGTTCAGCCAATTACCAACACAGCAGATGCAGGCGTGGGGGGAGGATACCGGTTATTTCCACATGACCTGACTTTTGCCAAACCTGTAACGCTTGAGTTTAACTATGAAGAATTAGTAGACTCTATTGCTTCTGAAGATGTTTTATCAATTGCTTATCAATCTGATGATGGTATCTGGCATATGGTCAGGCCTCACTACCTGGACAAAGTGAATAAAACCATTCAAACACCTACTACCCATTTCAGCGACTGGGTCCTGGTGACCTGGCTAAAGCTTATTCCTGCTTCAGCAGAATTGAGTACTTCGGCGGAACTTCCCCTGCAAGTGCTGAACTTCCATCCTTATTCCGATGATTTGCTCGCACCGCTGGTAAGTTCGGATAACTCAACCCTGCCTCTTGGTGAAGGCAAACCAGTACCTGCCAGCCTTATAAAAAAATGGCAATTGAACGGACCGGGGAAATTAGTTGCCTCCGGAAATAGTGGGACCTACACTGCACCTGCAACTGCAACATCAGAAACAAGCGCAACAGTTGTGGCAGAACTTAAATCAGAAGCACATCAACTCCTGCTTTTATCAAACATCAAAATAATTGGTGAAGGTATCCGGTATCGATATGGAAATGGTGAATGGCGTATGATTCCCGGGCATGTTGGAGTTACTCTTGGCAATCAATCCGGACTTGGAGGAGAAGACGAAGAAGATGTACTAACTATCATATGGAATGGAACCTCCGGAACCTATAACTGGAACTATGACGGCGGCAAAGTTGCCATGACTATCACCAATCAAGCACTCACCAAATATTATGTAGCATTTGTTGAAAATAATACTGGTGAAATAGTGAATAGCGGTGGAAGCATTACCATTGATAATTGGGGACCAGTTGGCAGCATCGTAACCGGGCGTTTTACTGTTTCTCCTTCCGGATTAAGATCCGGACTTACAGGAAAACAAATTGATACCGAATCCATTGAAGGAACTTTTCGGGTGCGAAGGGCAAAATAAGTTTTACTACACTACCCGTCGGGTACCCGACGGGTAGTGTATGTTTTATTCAGCAACGGAATATCCTTCCGGAAATTCAAAATCAGATGCTGTCAAAGCCATTGGTTTTACGGACGTAGCGGTAGCTATCCAGATAAATTTGTTTTTATGATCCGTTAATTCAAATTTGAGTGTGATTCCGCCATCTGCAGCCTTCAGATACTGATTCCAGTTACCATAATTATGATTGGCAAAATTCTCCGGATTCGTCCTGACTTCCTTGCTGTAGTAATAAATGGTAGTCTGGTTATCTGTTTCCACTTTCATTATATCACATAAATAGCCTGCCACCTTTTCCTTCCTGTCTAAATAGGTCACTTCAAATTTGGAAGAGCTCGTTGATCCTGCATCAAATTTTGATGCACTCTTTTCTTTGGTGAATGAATAATACAGATTGTCTGCTCCAGTATAGAGCTGAACCCAATTACCGGATTCATTCACCGATTTATAGTTTTTATCATCAATATAGTACTCCCATTCTCTGCCCAGATAAGGTGCCAGAAGGGATGTAATATCCTTACCCTCCAGATTTTTGTACTTGTGTTTCATTTTAATCATCCCTACAAAATCCCCTGATCCGGAATGAAAGGATGTCATCATTAAAAACAATAAGGCAATAATTCCCATCTTTTTCATAAGTAAGTTTTAATAAGGATTCGCAATATAGATTTTATCTATCTTATGATTTAATAAATAAATAAAATTGTTGAAGAAATCATCGATAATTTCGCAGTAAACCGAACGTCTAACAATTTAAGCTAAAACATATGGATACCCTCCAAAAAGTCAATGAAGAAGGCGGTTCAGCGAACCCCTCCCAGGACATTTCAAAATGTCCCTTCCACAATGGTGCAATGAAAGGCAAAGCAGGCGGAGGAACAAAAAATATCGACTGGTGGCCGAATCAGCTCCGGTTGAATATTCTCCGTCAGAATTCGAACCTCTCCAACCCAATGGGAGAATCTTTTAATTATGCGGAAGAATTTAAATCACTTGATCTGAACCAGGTTAAGCAGGACATCTATCAATTGATGACAGATTCCCAGGACTGGTGGCCTGCTGACTATGGGCATTATGGTCCATTTTTTATCCGTATGGCCTGGCACAGCGCCGGTACTTACAGAATTTATGATGGTCGCGGTGGTGCCGGATCAGGTTCTCAACGTTTTGCACCACTGAACAGTTGGCCTGATAATGCCAACCTGGATAAGGCTCGTCTCCTCTTGTGGCCAATCAAACAGAAATATGGCAAGAAATTATCCTGGGCGGATCTGATGATCCTGGCAGGTAACTGCGCCCTGGAATCCATGGGCTTCAAACCCTTTGGTTTTGCCGGTGGACGGGAAGATATCTGGGAACCGGAAGAAGATGTGAACTGGGGTTCAGAAAGAGAGTGGGTTGCCCAACACAGGAACCCGGAAGCGTTGGAAACTCCACTCGGAGCAACTGAAATGGGACTGATCTATGTTAACCCGGAAGGTCCGGATCGCAAGCCCGATCCAATCCTGGCAGCCAAGGCTATCCGGGAAACATTCGGCAGAATGGCCATGAATGATGAGGAAACAGTTGCCCTGATTGCCGGTGGTCACACATTCGGTAAAACCCACGGTGTTGCAGATCCTTCCAAATATGTTGGGAAAGAACCTGCTGCAGCATCCATTGAGGAAATGAGCATGGGATGGAAAAACAGTTATGGTACCGGAGTTGGTGCAGACACCATTACCAGTGGTATTGAAGGTGCCTGGACAACCACACCTGCCAAATGGAGCCATGACTATTTCAAACACCTGTTTGAATATGAGTGGGAACTGATTAAAGGGCCAGGGGGTGCTTACCAGTGGGAAGCCAAAAATGTAGGAGAAACCATTCCTGATGCACATATCGCCGGCAAATTCCATAAGCCATTTATGCTTACGACGGATTTGTCTATGCGTTTCGATCCGGCATATGAAAAAGTATCCCGCCGCTTTTATGAAAACCCGGATCAGTTTGCAGACGCCTTTGCACGCGCCTGGTTTAAACTGACCCATCGTGATATGGGACCTATTTCCCGTTACCTGGGACCTGAAGTTCCTTCTGAAGAGTTGATCTGGCAGGATTCTATCCCTGCTGTAAATCATCCTTTGGTAGATGATAATGATATCGCTTTCCTGAAATCCGAGATCCTGGCATCCGGACTCAGTATTGCTGAACTGGTTTCCACTGCCTGGGCATCTGCATCCACTTTCCGTGGTTCAGATAAGAGAGGTGGCGCTAATGGAGCACGTATCCGCCTGGCTCCTCAAAAAGACTGGGAAGTAAACAACCCGGCCAGATTGGCAAAAGTGCTGGATACTTTAGAAACAATCCGCGCTCGCTTCAATGGAGCTCAATCCAACGGCAAACAGATTTCCATTGCAGATATGATTGTATTGGGTGGTTCAGCTGCAATTGAAAAAGCTGCAAAAGCTGGCGGAGTAGAAGTAACTGTTCCCTTCATTCCTGGTAGAGGAGATGCTTCACAGGAACAAACAGATGTTGAATCCTTTGCAGTGCTGGAACCTGCAGCAGATGGTTTCCGCAACTTCCTGTCGCCCTATCGTGCAACTGGTGTTGCAGAAGAAATGCTCGTAGATAAAGCACAACTGCTCACTCTTACAGCACCGGAAATGACAGCTCTTGTAGGAGGTATGCGTGTACTCAATACCAATTCGGATCAAAGCAAAAGAGGTGTATTCACCAATACTCCTGAAGTGCTGACCAATGATTTCTTTGTAAATCTGCTTGACTTTGGCACTACCTGGAAAGCTGCAAACGGTTCGAAGGAGTTGTTTGAAGGTCGCGATCGCAAGACCGGGGAAGTAAAATGGACTGCTACCCGTGCAGATCTGATCTTTGGATCCAACTCAGAATTGCGCGCACTGGCAGAGGTTTACGCCTGCTCAGACAGCAAGGAAAAATTTGTGCATGATTTTGTGGCTGCCTGGACAAAAGTGATGAACCTCGACCGCTTCGATTTAGGTTAATTAAGGCTCAGATATACACATGTAAAGTGGCTCGGCAACGGGCCACTTTTTTATTTCACCGCATCATATATCAATCTGGATAGCTCGGCCAATACACCGGTTGCAGCAGCATGTTCTTCAAATCCACGAGATAACAATACCAACACGTATTTCCGGCCATCCGGCAAATACACAATGCCGGAATCATGTGCTATTTTGGTGATGGAACCGCTCTTGGTGGCAGTCTTTACATCAGCCGGCAACTTAGCCGGTATAGCATCTTTGTAATACTGATCCTGAAGCACCCGGATCATATCGGCACATGCCATCTTACTAACAAAACTTCCATTTCCCAACTGTTCAAAAATCAGCAGGAGGTCATAGGCAGTAGTAGTATTATTCCTTCCTGCATCAAACGCTTTCTGATCTTCAACTCCTCTTAGTACCTGGATATCATGCGCGCCTACTTCTTTCATCTGTGATACTGCCAGTGGCGATGATCGTGCCGCTCTCGGACTAGCGGGTTTAGCGGTCAAATCGGGCGCTCGTTCCACCATTGCTACACTCTGGCCTGTGAAAGATAAAGCCGCCCAAATGCTGATGACTCGTTTCTATGACCAATTAAGAAAACCTAAAATTACTAAAGCGGAAG
>JAGKTB010000001.1:0-3786 GCA_018993145.1 Flavihumibacter sp. | reverse complement strand
TTGATCAGCGGCGCCTGTTGGCTTCTGTTCTGGAGATTCCAAGGTTATCAGCCAGGCCAAATGCGCCTTGTCCATAGATAATACCGAAATTGACACTTTTGGCTTTACGGCGCATGTCTTTTGTAACATCCGCCTCATCAATACCATACACTTTGGCAGCTGTTGCAGTATGGATATCTTTTCCCTGCCGGAAGGCTTCACACATATTCGGATCACCGCTGATGGCAGCAACAATACGTAATTCAATTTGGGAATAATCGGCTGAAAGCAGGATATGCTCACTGTCTCTGGGGATGAATGCCTTCCTGATTTCCTTACCCCTTTCCGTGCGGATAGGAATATTCTGCAGGTTTGGATTGTTGCTGGACAATCGTCCAGTAACTGCCACCGCCTGTGCATAGGAAGTATGAACCCTGCCTGTTTTTCGGTTGATCATAAGTGGAAGGGCATCCACATAGGTTGATTTGAGCTTGGTTAACTCGCGGAAGGCCAGGATATCATCCACAATGGGGTTTTGCAGCGCGAGTTTGACCAGCACATCTTCGCCGGTAGCATATTGTCCGGTTTTGGTTTTTTTGGCCTTGGGGTCCAGTTTCAGTTTTTCAAACAGCACTTCCCCTAATTGTTTGGGGGAAGCCAGGTTGAAGCGGACACCTGCCGCCGCGTAAACCCTTTCCTCAGCTGCTTTTGCTTCTCTTTCCAGCTCTTTCGAGTAGTCGTTTAAAAACTCTGTATCTACTTTAATCCCTTCATATTCCATATCAGTCAATACCTTAACGAGGGGGTTTTCCACTTTTTCGAATACCGATTTCACTTCGAGGGATTCCAGTAGGGGAACGAATTTCTGTTTTAACTGAAGGGTGATATCTGCGTCCTCGGCTGCATATTCCTTGATTTTCTCCAGCTCAACATCCCTCATATTTCCCTGGTTCTTGCCTTTTTTGCCAATTAGCTCTTCAATAGGAACCGTTTCATAACCCAGGTATTTGGCACTTAGCAGGTCCATACCACGCTTTCCTTCAGGTTCGATGACATAGTGCGCCAACATGGTGTCAAACAGTTTCCCGCTGAGTTCGTACCCATACCATTTCAGGATGAGTAAATCATATTTGATGTTTTGGCCTACCCATGTTTTGGCCGGATCCCTGAAAAGAGGATTGAACTGGTTCAGAATACTTTTTGTTTTAACCTGGTCAGACGAACAGGGAACATAATAACCAGTATGAGGCTTAACTGAAAATGAGAGGCCTACCAGTTCGGCGTCGTTTGCGTCCAGGCTGGTTGTTTCGGTATCAAAGCAGATTTCTGGTTCTGCGGATAATATTTTGATCAAGGCCTCAATGGCATCGGAGCCTTCCACCAACTCATAGTGATGCGGGGTGTTTTGGATGTTTTTATCAACAAAATGGCTGGAATTGCTATCAGAATCATCCGAATTTTCAGAATTTATCTTACTTGCGCCATTATTTGGCGTACCAACTACATTGCCAAATAAATCAGTTTGAACAGATTGGTTCGCCTGTGTAACAACCTGTATATCTTCACCAAGAATGCGTTTGGCAACTGTTTTAAATTCCAATTCAGTGAAGATTTCTTTTAGCGCTTCCCGGTTCCAGGCTTTCAACCGGAAGTCTTCTTCATGAAATTCAACCGGGACATTGGTGATGATGGTTGCCAGTTTTTTGGACAGGATAGCGAATTCTTTTCCATTTCGCACTTTTTCACCCAAAGCACCTTTTATTGAATCTGCGTTGGCCAGAATGTTTTCAAGTGTACCATATTCATTTAACAGCTTGGAGGCGGTTTTTTCACCAACACCTGCAATACCTGGTATATTATCAACTGCGTCACCCATCAATCCAAGCATGTCAATTACCTGGTCAACGGAACGGATATTCCATTTTGAACATACTTCTTCCGGACCTAAAATTTCAATATCTCCGCCTTGATAGCCTGGCTTATATATTTTGATTTTATCAGAAACTAACTGACCGTAATCTTTATCAGGTGTTACCATGAATACTTCATAGCCGGCAGCCGCCGCCTGTTTTGATAATGTACCTACCACATCATCTGCTTCATAACCATCAAGCTCCACAACGGGGATATTAAAACCACGAATAATTCGCTTGATATCAGGAATGGCAAGAAGCAGGTCCTCAGGAGCTTCCTGGCGATTGGCCTTATAGTCGGTGAAATCAGTATGACGTTCAGTAGGGGCCTGGGTATCAAAACAAACCGCCATATGAGTGGGGTGCCGGTTATTTATAAGTTCCAGTAAAGCATTGGTAAAACCGAATTGAGCATTGGTATTTTTACCCTGGCTGGTGATACGGGGACTGCGGATGAGTGCATAATAGGCTCTGAAAATAAGGGCCATCGCATCGAGCAGAAATAGTCTTTTGTCCATATAACAAAGATAGGGTTATGAAAAAGAGCAGAGCCGCAAGGGAAAACATTGCCACTCAGCGTAAGAGGGAAAGTTTATGCAAGAGATCGGCCAGGGATATCAGGGAACAATTAATGGTGGCAAGACTTACGGAAGGTAAATCAGTAGATCGCCCCCTACGCTCCTCGTGGTGATTTACCTGTACTATGTAGTTTTTTCTGGTGGGAAGATCTGACAGACAATTTTTTAGTGCCCTGTTAATCACGGGAATACTGCCCGTTTGAATCAAAACAGCGATAGCTGGCTTTTCGCTGCCAGCTGAAAACTTTTCTTTTTTAGTTATAACAAGTTGAATTTCAGCAGCATGCTGGGTGCGGTAGTAATACAGCCGGTATTTATCTGGAAGGATTTTGGCAATTTCCTCAATAACATATCCTTCCCAGGAGCCGGTCTGACAGGTGGACTTACTCAATGCACGTAATGATTGGATACCCAATAAATGGTGCAGGATTCCTGCATCCCGGATATAAATCTTAGGTGCTTTTGCCAACCGCTTTTTGTTTTCTCCTGGTAATGCAGGAAGCAAACGAATAAAAAAGGAGGCCTCCAGAAATTGTATGTACCTCAGCACCGTTGGACCTGATATTCCCATTGCTCTGGCAAGCACCTGAAAATTTAAAATGCTTCCGTTCAGTTGAGCAATCAGTTCAAGACATTTTCTTATTTTATTTCTGTCCAGCTGATGTCCGACTAAGGGAACCGAATCAGCAGAAACAATTTGGTCAAGAATCCGTTCTGCACGATTTCCCATAACCCGATTAGAAGGTGCAGACAAAAAACCTGGAAATCCACCTTTCAGCCAATGTTGCCAAATAACTTCTGATTTGTTGAACTTAAGCGAAAGTAGAGAGCCAGGAAAAACCTCCTGGAGAATAAATTTTTTTGGAACCTGGAAAAATCTGAAAACCGTCTGAAATCTAAAATCTGTTGATAAAATGAATTTTGGTTGGTTTTTGAATCTTGATGTAAAATGTTTTATATCCACCAAAATTGAAGGCATACAATCAATGGCTTCAATAAAAATTAATTCTTTGCTGTGAGCAGAAAAAAATAAATCCGGATGAATGATTCTGCGCCGATCCATTGATTTTGATAAATCCAGGATCAAAATCTTCTTGCGCAACTGTTTTGCGATTTGCTCCGCCAAAACTCTTTTACCAACTAAAACGGGTCCATGCAGGACTAAAATTTGATTTTGTCTGAAAATCCGGCTAACTGCCAGGTTTAAAGTTGCCTTAACCACGGTTTAGGAGAAATTTAATTGAGTAAATTTAATAAAATATATTAATATACCTCAAAATAAATTCTGTAATAATTTCCGTTTTAATTCCTATTTC
>JAGKTB010000306.1:0-3846 GCA_018993145.1 Flavihumibacter sp. | reverse complement strand
TCTTCCGATCTCGATAACTGGCGCTGGCAGGATGTTCCATTTTATGTACGCACCGGTAAACGTATGGCGGACAAGGAAACCATCATAACCGTTCAATTCAAAGCTGCTCCGAGTTATGCTTTCCCGCCGGAATCTGCAGAAACCTGGAGGGCAAATCGCCTGACCATCAGCATCGCTCCGGAAATGGATATCCGGCTGCGTTTCCAGGCCAAGCGACCTGGACAGGATCTTACCCTCAGCCCGGTTGACATGATCTTTAGTTACCAGGATGCTTACGAAGAACATGAACCCGAAGCGTATGAAACCCTGCTCCTCGATGTGATGGAAGGAAATGCTACCCTTTTCATGCGGGAGGATCAGGTGGCAGCTGCCTGGAAAGTGATTATGCCTATACTGGAAGCCTGGCAACAACGGCCCCCGGTCGACTTCCCGAATTATGCACCAGGCTCCTGGGGGCCAGAAGACTCAGAAGCCCTGATCGCCAGGGATGGCCGGAACTGGGCTTCTCTACCCGAGCCTCACAAAGATCGCTAACCCCTCACCGGTCGGGTGCTACCCGACCGGTAAAACATAATAGTATATGCAACTCCATGTCTTCCCCAATGCAGAAGCAGTCGCAACCGAAGCAGCACATTTCATCGTTCACCGGATCAGAGAAGTGCTGAGCCGACAGGATCGGTTTACTATCTGTTTATCAGGCGGTTCCACACCCAAACGCCTGCACCAGCTACTGGCGGAAGAACCCTTACAAAGCCAGGTTGATTGGAGTAAAATCCATGTATTCTGGGGCGATGAGCGGTATGTACCATTGGAAGATGAGCGCAATAATGCCAGGATGGCGTATGACACCCTGTTAAATAAAGTGAACATCCCGGAAGAGCAAATTCATGTTATGCGGACGGATTATGATAGTCCGGCTGATTCGGCCGCCGCCTATGAAAAAATCCTACATCAGTACTTTGACAATCAACCACATAGCTTTGATCTTCTCATTCTTGGAATGGGTGATGACGCCCATACGCTTTCTCTTTTCCCAAATACAGAGGTAATTCATGAGAACACCCGGTGGTGCAGTTCTTTTTTCCTGGAACAACAGGATATGTTCCGGGTAACCATTACCCGGCCGATTGCCAACCAATCAAGCTGTATCTTATTCCTCACGACCGGGTCGGGCAAGGCAAAAGCATTGGCAAACGTACTGGAAGGACCAAGAGATATCGACCAATACCCTTCCCAATCCGTTCAAGCCACAGAAGGAACTACCATTTGGATGGTGGATGAGGCTGCTGCGGCAGCACTCGAACGTCGTTGATCCATCCCCCTGAATTCCTGCAGAAAATACGGTTAGGCCCGAAGAACTACGGTTATTTTTGGGTAAAAATGCTATTCATCGAAGAAAATCGCCTTATCATCGAATATAGGTGCTTACCCTTAGTAGAATTGATCTAAGTGTTTACCTTTGTATTGTCATCGGTAGAAACCCTAGACCGAACTACAGATTAAACCTTATCTACCCTATACCAGAATCGATCCTCGTCCTACCAAAAGCCGATTAAAAAATTAATCGTACCAGAAATGAAAACTATTCTTCTTAAGAGCGTAACCATGCTCTGCCTGACCATCTTATGCGCTGTTTCCAGCGAAGCGCAGTTCAATAACGGGGCTATTCCCGCTAACCGATCAAATGCTTTATTGGCTCAACGTTTTCAGGGACTTCATCCAAACGAAGGTGATGCTGAAGTGATTTACGGAACTCCGGACTTAACAGCAAGAGGAAACAGCGATGATTTTGATTTTGAAAATGAAACAGAAATCCGTTTCACAATTAGCTATAACCCCTCAAGAGATGAATTCACCAATAATGTGGATAGTTATGACAACAGAGGACGTCGTGAAGACAGAGGAAATGGAAGAATTAATAACCTCCGCAATTTTTTAGGAAATCGCAAAAGTGCTGATCTCGCCAATATGAATTACCTGCAGTTGGATATGGGTATTGGAAACAATGGAAATAATCGTGGTACTATGATTATTGACCAACTGGTACTGAATGGCAGAAATATTCAGGAAACTTATACAGTGGGCCGAAATGACAATAACTCCGTTCACCTGTTGGATGCAACACTTGCCAATGGATTTACACTGACAGGTCGTATCCGGATTTCTGGAAGTTTTAACGATAATGGTAATCAGCGTCGTAACAACTTTGTTCAGTTTTCGACAGGTTACTTCTTTGATTTTGCAACCCTTCCCCTGGAATTCACCAGCATCAAAGGATTTGCAGAAAACGGTCAGAACCGCATCAACTTTACAACCGCCGATAACCACGAGGCTAAAACTTTCTATATCGAGCGTTCTGAAGATGGTATGAAATATGAAACGATCGGCCAGGTAGCTACAGTTAATGGTCGCACCGGTCAATATACGTTCATTGACAAAACACCTTTGCAGAATGGATTCTACCGCGTACGTGGTGTAAACATCCTGGATCGTATGGTTTATTCAGATGTTATCCGGATCAATCAAAGCTTTAGCACCATGCGTGTAATCAACCAGGTTGGTCGTACGGAATTAATATTCTCTGAGTCGAAAGCAAGAAATATCAAATTGTTCTCCTTCTCAGGTCAACTTGTAAAACAAATAAATTTCAATAGCAACCGTCACGCTTTTGATCACCAGGGACTGCAAAAAGGTATGTACGTTATGCAGGTGAATGGTGAAGCAATCAAAATCATGGTGCTTTAAAAATACTGCACGGTTCGATTAATTTGGAAGGTGCAGAGGATCACTTCTGGTAGAGTTCCTGGACTGTCCGTTTTCTAACAAGCGCAGCCAGGAATCTTTTTTTTATTTAGCCTGAACACTATCGTACACCACCACTTTCTCCCAAAGCATGCTGCATTCCTCAATAAATTTGAGATGAATTGGATCACTCTGGTAAACTTCCTGGTCTGCATCATTTTTAAATACCAGTAGCCAGGACACTTGATAACTGCGTTCAATCACCTCCCGATTGGTAGCTGCCGGAACACCGATATGAGCTGATTCAATCGTTTTAGCCTTGGTTAGTTTTTGTAATCCCGCTATCAGCTTTTGCTTGTCTTCCTGGCTATCGGGATTTTTTAGCCAAAAGAATACATGATGAATAAACTTGTTCCTGAGTTGGGCAGTTTCTCCTTCCAAAGAGGCCGCGCCAAGACCTAATCCGCTCATAATTGTAAGTTTTCCGGTTGATGAAATGAATTCACGACGGGATTGTGTATCCATGTTTACTTGCTTTAAAGTGTTGAAACTACGATTTTTTTTTGCGCAGCACCCATACGGTAAGTCCAGCCATCACAACCCCAAAAGCTATCAGCCCATACATCCAATTCATCTTTTTTGTCGGCTTTGGTATTTCCCTGATCACCAAAAACTGGTTGGGTTTCACATTGGTGAGTACTTGTGTATTTCCTCCCGTCCATTGCACAATCAGAGAATCAATGAGTTGATTAGCCCCTATCCCGAAATGTGCATGAATGGAATTCTGAGAAACATGACTGGATCCGCCGCCATCAATTTCACGAATCATCGCAGTTTTTCCAACTACCAGTTTAACCCGGGAGCCAATCCCATTGGACTCTGCATCTACACCTTCTAATGTTACGGAGATCCAGTTGCCGGTTTTCGAATCATTGCGGTATAAGCGGGTAACAGAACTTGCAGGAAATTCGGGGCAAATTGCTTCCTGGTTAACCACCAGTACATCCAGATCACCATCCTTATCATAATCAAATACCACGGAGCCCCTCCCCGTACCATAATCCTGCAATCCAACCTGCCTTGCAATTTCCTGAAACCTGCCCC
>JAGKTB010000305.1:0-6340 GCA_018993145.1 Flavihumibacter sp. | reverse complement strand
AAAAGAAACCCTGCTCTCGTGGACCATCATGGAATCTATTATTTCTGTATTGGGTTTGCTGTTGATTCTGCTGCTATCCAATTTTATCTGATACTGCCGGCAACCCGTTCCTTTCTGCGGATATCTTTTATTATATGCTCCGCATGAATACGTGAGTTTTCAATAAATAACTTGTGAGTATTCATGCCTCCGCAAATCACCCCGGCCAGATATAGTCCGGGTACATTGGTTTCCTGTGTTTTGGAATCGTATTCGGGTTGCTTCACTTCATCCTTACTTAACCGGATGCCGCAGGCTTTCAAAAATTCCAGGTTGGGTTCATATCCTGTCAGGGCCAGTACCCAGTCGTTGGCGATAGTCACTTTCCCATCGGGCGTCTGAATTTCTATCTCACGTTCACGAATATCCGAAACCTGACTGTTGAAATAAGCTTTAATGGAGCCTTCTTCAATGCGGTTGATGATATCCGGCCTTACCCAGTATTTAACACGCTGTCCAATTTCAGACTGGCGGATGATCATGGTTACGTCTGCACCTTTTCGCCATGTTTCAAGGGCGGCATCAACAGCGGAATTCTGGGCTCCGATTACCGCTACTTTTTGAAATGCATAAAAATGTGGATCCTTGTAATAATGTGTAACCTTGGGGAGTTCTTCTCCTGGTACGTTTAACTGATAGGGGATGTCGTAAAAACCAGTGGCGATGATTACATAACTTGTACTATAGCGTTCCTTGCTACTGGTAACAGTAAAACCTTTCTTAGTTTTCTTAACAGACAAAACTTCTTCAAACAGCCGGATATTCAGCGAATGACTTTGTGCAACACGCCGGTAATATTCCAGCGATTCAGCACGGGTTGGTTTATTGTTATTGGATACAAATGGTACATTCCCAATTTCCAACCGTTCGGATGTTGAAAAAAAAGTCATATTGGCCGGATAGTGATAAAGCGAATTAACCAGGCAACCTTTTTCAAGGATTACATAATTCAATTTCGCTTTCCGTGCTTCCAGTGCACAGGCAAGTCCGATGGGTCCTCCTCCGATTATCACCAGGTCGTAAGATGTCATGAAGTGCGATGTTACTACAAATGCCAAAATTAGGTCCTTTGTAGTAACATCGCATCTTTGTTAACCGGTGCTTAGTAAGGCTCAACTTTTCCGGATCCTGAAACTTTTACAGTTACCTGCGGATTGCCTTTGTATTTTACTGAGCCGCTGCCGCTGATCCTGGCATTCAGTTTGTCGGTTACCCATACCCGCATATCTCCGGAGCCGCTGGTTTCCGTTTTCATTTCAGTCGTTTCGCACCCGATCATATTGATATCACCACTGCCGGAGATATCCAGATTGGCATTTCCAATGGAACCTCCTCGGATAAGGATATCGCCACTGCCATTCACATCTGCTTCCATTTGAGGAGTGACCAGTTCCCGGATATCTATTTTTCCGGACCCGTTGATATCTGTGTAAAACTGATTCGTTTCAATCGGATCACTCGCATAGATATCACCGGACCCATTCACTTTGAAGCCATTAATGGCAGGAGATTCAATATATACTTCTATGGTTTCGTAGGAATGAATCACGGTGTTGTTGCGGATCTTTAAATTTAACTCTCCATTGCTGACATAGGCTTCAATTACATCCTGAATATTACGTTGGGCACGGATTTCAACCCGGTGCTCAGAACCGGTTTTGTAATAGAGTCGTCCTGTTGTTCCAAAATCAATTTTAGTAAAATTGCCGACCTCCCGGATCTCCGATACAACCGGACCTTTGCCGTTCACTTTGGTGCAGGAGGGCAGCATAGCACTGATCCCCAGGATCAGCAGTGCGAATAGTAGCGTGCTTTTTTTCATGGTATAAAATCTGAATGGTTACTAATTAAAATTCAAGTCGGTAGGCAATCACCGGAATAATACCTGCCTGATAAGCAGTTCTGATTCCCCCTTTTACACTGTCGAAATAGCGGGCATAAATATTCTGGCGATTGGTCAGGTTTTGTATATCGAGTGATAATACATGTGTCATGTTGGTAGCATTCCATTTCATGCTCAACCGGATATCAGTTCTGAAATAAGCTGGATGCTGTATCGTAAATGCTTCTGCTTCGCGGTACTTGGCGTATCCCAGCTCAAGTGTTGCTTCCTCATCCATAGGTGTTTCCCGGAAGCCTCCGGCATAAATAACTTTTATATTGGCCGCAAAACTTCGTTGTTTCCCTGGATGAATAAATTCTTTGCCCAGCGTAAGTGAATTGGCATGACCTCCATTGTACCGGGTATTTCGTTCGATGCCATCGGCAGCCGTATATTTGGATTGGTATAAAGAATTGGAAAAAAGAAAATAGAAATTGTTACGTAACTGTTTTTCAAGCGAAATCTCTACACCATAATTCCTGCCCTTGCCTTTGTTTGTGAGTGGATCAAGCACATAATTTTCACCAATGTTTACAGTTGATAAACTGCTGGTATCGTATATGCTAACCGGAACATTAAAGAGTTGCTGGTAGTACACTTCAGCTCTCAATCGTAACCCTTTCATCAGTTGCCGGGTATAGGATCCGACCAGGTGGTGTGATTTCGTAAACCCCAGTTCCTTATTTGGTTGGATCCATTCATCATTGATTTTGGTGCGGGCGAAATAGACTCCCATGATCTGTGCCTGGCTGTGCAGGCCATAACCAATACCAAAACTGTTTTTGGAATCCGGTGTCCATTGCATGGCAACCCGGGGTTCAACAGCTGTTGTCTTATTTAGCATTAGATGCAGAAAATGCAGGCCGCCGGTTAATACCAGTTGATTGGAGGGTTTATATTGCCATTGGGCAAAAGCCTGCATTAGTTGCGTTTGATCCTTCACGTTTATTCGTTCTTCCACTGGTGCCTGATTGTTTTCCCTGGAACGCTGCAGGTAATTAAAATTGATTTGCTGGAAAATTATACCTGCACGAAGGGCCTGTTTACGACTCAATTGGCTGTTCAGTGTGCTGCTTACCGTCCATTTGCCGGTAGAGAATTTTTCACGAAAAGCGTTGGTGATCGTTTCATCATTTTCCAAATATTGCTGATTGCTGGTGTTCTCCTGTTTGCTATTGACCAGGACGGTTTTCAGTTTTGTGCGAGTGGAAAGTGCAATGGAATGGGTAAGCCCATTGGCATTGGAAGCCCCTCTGTATCTGCCTCCGTAACGGTTCCATTCTTCCTCCCATTTTGTAGGGTCTTTTTCCATGGGTAAATCCTGGCTATTCCATCCATTGAGTCCAAACAGGGTGAACTGTCCTGCTTTACCCGCAGGCAGGTTAATATTGTAGGAGAGATCACTGAAATCAGTACTTCCTTCACCTACCGTTTTTAATCCCATTTTACTTAACAACCCAAGGGTTGAATATCTGTAATTGACCAGGTAAGAACCTTTATAGTTTTTACTAAAGGGGCCCTCGCTTGCTACATTGATCCCAAGTACGCCGGCTTCAATGGTATGTTCTCTTTTTTCGTTATTACCTTTTCGCAACCGCAGATCAAAAACACCTCCCACTGCATTTCCATACTCTGCTGCAAATGCACCTGTTACAAAATCTGAATTGGCAAGCACTTGCGCACTTAGAATCGAAATGCCTCCTCCGCTACTGCCCTGCACAGCAAAATGGTTGGGATTTGGAATTTCAACACCTTCCATTCGCCACAAAAGTGCATTGGGGGCATTGCCGCGGACAACAATATGATTACCTCCGTCATTTACGCTGATGACGCCCGCAAAACTGGTTGCCATCCGGAGCGGATCGTTAACTGCTGCCGCATAGCGTTGTGTTTCTTCAACTGAGAAGGCCCGGGCGCTAACCAGACTGAGTTCATTTAAAGGTTTGGATCGTATTCCCCGTGCTTTTACTATTACTTCCTGCTGTGTCTGAACATCCAGTTCCATGGCAGGATTCAATACCAGTTCTTTTCCTGCATTTAATATGATGTTTTCAAGCAGGATGGGTTTGTAGCCGGCATGCGTGATGCGCAGCTGGTGCACCCCAATGGGTACCAACGTAAATTTGAAAGTTCCATCACTGTCTGTTGTAGTGGTTCTCCGCTGACCAATGATTTCTACAGTTGCTCCTGAAATAGGTTGTTGCAGTAGTTGGTCTGTCAGCTGACCTTTTATGGTCTGTTTTACCTGTGCCGTAAGCGGCAATAAAAAGATGCATTGAATAAGGATAAGGTTAATGACCTTGCGATACATAAAATCGTTTTTTTATCCGACAACGATCGATGTCTTTACCCCTACGTGTGCAAAAAAAATATCAGAATAAATGTATGCCTCCCGTCCAACCCAGCCATCCGGTGCGATTTCCACCAAGTGAAACTGTTTTGTAGGCTGCTTCAGGTATCGGGTATGCATAACCGTGAAACTTTACATCCTGGTCCGACTGATAAACCGAGAATGCAGGTCCGGCAAATAACGAAAAATGTTTGCTGATCTTCCAGTGCAGGTTTACGGTTGCCCTGGTCAACAGATTGGTGTATTCCCAGCTACCGAGGAAAACATATTGGGTACTTGCCTCCAGGTTAAGTGAGAATTGCTTACCCAGGCGTCTTTCAGTTCCGATGCCATAACCAAAACTAACTACTCTTCTGCCGGTATCCGGGTGCGCTCCACCCAAAAGGATACTGTATAATTTGTGGTTACCAGTTTTAAAAGCGGCATTAAAAGGCATGACTTCCGTAGAATATAAAGCCAGTTTATGATATCCTTTCAAAACCACATTGATAAGGCCGATGCTATATCCATCTGAACTGTCTGCAATATTGATTAGTCCGATCTGAACGCCATTTAATTTTTTCGCATAATTAAATACGCCCCCGATCTGGACCCCATTCATTTCTCTGCCACTCACATTACCAACTCCGGCAACCTGAAGCCCGGTCACATCATGATTGGTATAGTTAATGACACCCCCAACCTGTCCACCGGTAAAAGATCCCATAACAAAATTGACTACTCCTCCTACCTGAACCCCTGCAACAGAATCGAGTACCATGTTGTGAACACCTGCCACCTGCACGCCTTTCATATTGCCGCCCACTATATTTACAACTCCGGCCACCTGTGCGAACTGTACATCTTTTTTATTGAGGTTAAATATACCACCGAGCTCTGCTCCGTTGACGCCTCCGGAATAACCACCCAGTACATTGAAGGAGAAATTATTGACCACCTGTGCATTCATCTTTCCGTTACTTGACAGTCCGGGAGTAAGTGAAACCTGCACCGGTCTTACTGTGAAAAACCGACTCAGATTAATGCTTTGCACTTTGAGTTTGGAGGACAGGAAAAATTTACCAAGAGCCGTGCGCTGCACCCGAAGCGAATCCATCCTTTTATACAAATAGAGCAGGGTAGAGCTATCGGGTTGGGGAATGGCCATATAGAGGGAATCGGGGGCGGGTAACCGGGCCGGACCAACAACAACTGTGGCGCCCTGTAGATCAACGGGCGCCAGTGTGATACGAACTTCCTGGTTATAACCGGAACGGATCGTGACAGTAGTATCTCTGTAAAATTCTTTGCTGACGGTCAGGCTGGCTTTCGGATAACGTGTTTTTAATTTGATCCGGAAATATCCCTGCCGATTGGTAAGCGCCGCTACAAGCCTGTCTTTTTCATAAACGCTGGCATCCCGAACCAACTCGCCGGTTTGGTCATCCCTTACATATCCACTTACCCAATAATGATTATCGTTGGTGGCGGATTCCTTAATTACCAGGCTGAGTTGGAGAGGGGTTCTCCGGATGATAATGTATTGTCCGCTTTCCCTGAACTCAAAACCAGTCGGGAACAGCAGTTCCAGCAGGTTGCGTACCGTTCGGGTACCTGCCGGCAGACTTACCAGGCTGTCTTTTGGAAGTATATTGGAATTGTAACTGAAGTAGAAATTTCCTTTGTTACTGATGATCTCTAATACATCAGCGATTGGCTGCCGGTTTACTGATAGGGATATTTGTTTACTCAAATGTTCCTGTGCCTGGAGGCTGTTCATCATACCCAGATAACCAAGTACTACCATTATTTTCCAGAAGATCCTGCTTCGGGTTATACCATTACTCCACATAAATCTGATCGTCTTTCCGGGTGATGGAAATGTCCAGGGTCTGGGAGATAATGGATAAAACTTCTTCCAGGGGCTGGTTTTCAAAAACTGTAGTAATTGGTAGTTCCCTGATGGCGGGATTGATAATCACAATATTCGAATCATAGGCTTCATTCAATACTTCCACCAGTTTCCACAGTGGGGTACGGTCGCAGTTAAACGTACGGGTTCGGTAATATTGATAGAGTTTATCGGTTTG
>JAGKTB010000304.1:0-5275 GCA_018993145.1 Flavihumibacter sp. | reverse complement strand
AAAATGTGTGTTCATAATAAGCGGAGTTAAAAACACCGGGAGTAAGTAAAACCACCGTAGGATGCGCGATCTGCCTTGGGGCAAGTGATACCAGAACATTATATAGTTCCAGCGGGTAATTGTTTACCATGCGCACTTTGTTGGAAGTGAGCATTTCGGGGAAAATGCGTTTGGTAACTTCCCGGTTTTCCAGCATATAGGATACGCCGGAAGGAGTCCGCAGGTTATCCTCTAATACATAATAAGAGCCATCCTGACCTCTGATCAGATCAATACCTGCAATATGTACAAAAATATCATGCGGCACACGAATGCCGAACACTTCCCTGGTATAATGCGGACAGGAAGCAATCAGTTCGGCAGGGATGATGCCGTCTTTCAAAATCTGCTGATCAGTGTAGATATCTCTCAGAAAAAGATTCAAGGCTTTCAGGCGCTGGGTGATGCCTGCCTCAATCTGATCCCATTCGTTTCCGGGAATGATGCGGGGAATGATGTCAAATGGGAAAATGCGTTCAATGCCTTCATTGTCGCTGTACACGGTAAAGGTGATCCCCTGGCTCATGAACAACTCACTCGCGAGGCGATCTTTGTCGTTCAGGCTGCCGGCACTGAGTTGATTTAAGGTTTCAAATACCTGTTGATAAGGCGGCCGTACCTGGGATCCATCACACATTTCATCCCAACTCATGGGCACCATACAGTAGTTGCTGAAAACAGATTGTTCGAGCATAGTTTTGGTTATAGATAAAAAAAGGTTGCTGCCCCACGTATGGAGCAAGCAACCTGTATTTCAAATATAACGATTCAGTGTGGTATTTGGAGCCCCGACTTACTGTTGGCCAGCTGGGGTGTCAAATGTATCTGCATGCTGTTTGAGGAGCCGGAACGTCATTGAAACATGAATCAACAGAATCAGGCCGTAAGCCAGCAGAAAATTGAGCATGCTCTTCATGGCGGAGTACATCATTTCTTCCATTCCTTCTACTTCTTCCTTTTGCATGGATACCGCTTGTTCTATGACCATATTCAACATTTCCGGTTTCATTTTCAATACCAGTGCGTTGATGAAGATCATACCTCCCAGCGCCAGGGTGCCAATTCCGTTTACGCGGATCAGATCGCGCAGGGAGGGTTTGCAATACATATGGGCATCTATCCCGCGGCTTAGGAAGCGGAAACTGCAATAGCTGTAAATCACTACGCACACCATCAGGAAAACAAAGAAGAGCATAACGGGATTGGCCAATGCTGCCATCAGTCCGCCAAAAACAAAGAAGGAGATAACTCCGGCGATTGCCAGCAGCAAATAGGTCAATATTCTGTAAAAGATGAGTTTTTTCATGATAGTCGTGCGCGAAAAAATCAGAGATTTAATTTTATACTTAACTCGGTCAGTTGTTTATCATCAATGGCTGCCGGGGCATCCAGCATTACATCCCGGCCGGAATTGTTTTTCGGGAAAGCGATAAAATCGCGGATGCTCTCTGATCCACCCAGGATAGCGCAAAGACGATCGAATCCAAAAGCGATACCACCATGCGGCGGTGCGCCGTATTCAAAGGCGCCCAGCAGGAAGCCAAACTTATGCAATGCTTCTTCCTTGCTCATGCCAAGGGCTGCAAACATTTTTTCCTGAAGCTCCCGCTGGAAAATCCGGATTGAACCTCCACCGATTTCATTTCCGTTCAATACCATATCATAGGCATTGGCCTTGATATTCGCATATGGATGTTGTAAGTAATTGGCGGCATCCTTGATTTCCGGATCATTTTCAATCATCACAGAGATATGATCCGGTTTGGGCGAAGTAAATGGATGGTGTCTTGCCACCCAGCGATTTTCTTCCTCCGCATATTCAAACAGTGGAAAATCCAATACCCACAATAATTTGAACTCATCCTTACGTCGCAACCCCAGGCGCTCACCCATCTCCAGTCTCAATTCACTAATCGCCTTGCGGGTTCTTTCTTCACGGCCTGCCAGTATCAGTACCAGGTCGCCCGGTTGTGCAGCAGCAATGCCAGCGATCGTTTTCAACTGTTCTTCAGTAAAGAACTTATCCACGCTGCTTTTAAAGCTGCCATCAGCACCACAACGGATATAAACCAGGCCGTTCATTCCGATCTGCGGACGTTTAACCCATTCCGTTAGCTCGTCCACCTGTTTGCGGGTATAGTCAGCAGCACCTGGTACGGCAATTGCCAGCACCGTTTCTGCCTCATTAAATACTTTAAATCCACTTGCCTCAAATATTTCCAGTGCAGCTGCATCTCCTGTCTGTGCCTCAAATACAGTTTTCAGGTTCGCCAGCTCCATTCCAAAACGGATATCCGGTTTGTCGTTACCATATTTCAGCATGGCATCGTTCCAGGTCATGCGCTGAACGCTTTCCGTATAATCGATGTTTCTAACGTCCTTGAATATGCGCTTAATCAATCCCTCGAACATCTGCAGGATGTCTTCCTGCTCCACAAAGCTCATTTCACAGTCAATCTGTGTGAATTCCGGCTGACGGTCGGCCCGCAGGTCTTCATCGCGAAAACATTTTACAACCTGGTAATAACGATCGTATCCGCTTACCATCAGCAACTGCTTGAAGGTTTGCGGGCTCTGTGGCAGCGCATAAAATTGTCCGGGGTTCATACGCGATGGCACCACAAAATCACGGGCGCCTTCCGGCGTGCTCTTAATCAGAAATGGTGTTTCAATATCCATGAAGTTGTTTTCATGGAGATAATTACGTGCGGACCGATTCACTGAATATCGCAATTCCAGGTTGCGCTTTACTGCATTCCGGCGTAAATCGAGATAGCGATACTTCATTCGAAGATCATCACCACCATCTGTATCATCCTGGATGGTAAAAGGAGGTGTAGCCGCTTTATTCAGAATGGTGAAACTGGTCACGTCAATTTCTATATCACCGGTTGCCAGGTTTTTGTTTTTGCTGGTTCGCTCAATCACCTTTCCTGTTACCTGCAGTACATACTCTCTGCCCAATGGCTGGTTATCCAGTTGCGGGGTTAGTGTTTCTCCGAATAATAATTGTGTGATCCCATACCTGTCGCGCAAATCCACGAAGGTGATGCTGCCGAATTTACGAACCGTTTGTACCCATCCTGCCAGTGTTACTTCTTTTCCTATGGCATTTGCATTTAATTCCCCACAAGTATGCGATCTATACATATAGAATTTATATTTTCGGTTTGTTGCTGAGGTGCAAATGTAACATGATTACCGTAATTACCATATTGGGCGGAAGCAGCCTCCTGGTTTTTCTGATCTGGAGCTGGGCGCGAATTCGCTATGATTACCGGCGACTCGACCGCGACAGCAATCATCCTGCGCCGGAAGGCTCCGGTTCCCTGTTGCCGGAGTGGGCCCAGCACCACGACTGGCTTCGCACCCACAATATCTATTATCGGTCGCTCAGTTTAGACAACCAGGCCCGTTTCCTTCGAAGAGTGATGGATTTTATGCGGTATAAAGAGTTTAAATATATTGACCTGGAGCCGGATCCCATGATTCCGCTCCTGATCAGCGCCGCAGCTGTGCAACTGACATTCGGACTGACGGATTTTCGCCTGGATTTTTTTGAAAAAATCTATGTTTCCGGATCTGCCTACCAGGTTCACTGGCACAAACAGGCTTTCCAGGGCCATGTAAGTCTACAGGGGATATACCTGAGCTGGGATCATTTTTTTCACGGATACCAGGAATATGATGATGGCCACAACGTAGGGTTACATGAAATGGCCCATGCGCTTACCTATGGCGCAATGATGGGCAGAACTACCATGGAGAAAAGTTTTCGTACCAAATTCAAAGAATACGCGAAAGCAGCCTATCCGATACTTATGCGTATGAGGAATGGAGAAGATTCCGTCCTTGACCGCTATGCCGCCACCAATTTTCACGAATTCTGGGCGGTTTCTGTCGAAACGTTTTTTGAAAAGCCCCTTTTGTTGAAAACCTGTGAGCCTGCCTTATACGGCGCACTTTGTCAGTTGCTGAATCAGGACCCCCTGGAATTAACTGCCGTAAAAGTGGTTTAAGGCAGTCCATTCGTCGAAAACCTGATTTTTACAGGATTTTAAAGGCCAAATGCTTTTAAACTTCAAAATCTAGGTTTAAATTGTGTTCAATTATTACCCTTACTCGAACCGTCGAGATTTTTAATCCGTACCAGTCTCCTCTCCGAAAGGCCATCGTATCCATTTCTGTGTTGAACCAGCAAGACAATTTCGATTTTCTTACCCGTAAAGTTGACCCTTATGGAAATCGTGTTCATTTGTTTGCTGGTGTTCAGTACTGTTTTTTTGTTTGATCTGCTGAACAATCGCTGGCAATATTTTTTACTCTACCGCCGACGCAAGGGCTTTGAACTGCATGAACCACAGTTTCGAAAGCTTATTTCTTCGAACATTCGCTACTTTAACAAAGTGGATGAAGCAACCCAGCAAAAATGGTTGTTCAGGGCCTATCTATTTTTCCGATCTAAAAAATTCCATTACGTTGGTGTGGACCGCAAAGAGGAAATGCCCATATTGATCAGTGCAACAGCTGCACAATTGACATTGGGACTTGAAAATTTCTCCCTCAATTATTTTAGGGATATCTATGTGTTGCAGCACGACTATCATTACGGTCATTACTCACTTCCTTTTATGGGGCATGTAGACAGCTCCGGCATTTATCTGTCCTGGCATAATTTCCTGGAAGGAATTCGGAGTGCACATGACAGCAGCAATGTAGGCTTACACGAGATGGCACATGCATTGGCTTATGTCAACTTCATCACCAAAACGGACGAAGACCGCCATTTCAAAAAAGAGTTTCACAACTTCTCAAAAGTTGCGCGCCCGATTTTTCAGGATATGCAACGCGGACGTAAAACCATCCTCGGGGAATATGCAGCAACCAATTATCATGAATTCTGGGCGGTGAGTGTGGAAGTGTTTTTTGAGAACAGTGTGCGGCTGCGGCATGATCTGCCGGATCTCTATGAAGCGATGGCAAAATTGCTCCGCCAGGATCCCTATAAAGTGCTGGTTAGCCGACTGGCTGCCGCCTGAGAATGATTAGTCTTTTCGATCTGAATGTCCCAGCGATTTGCCCGGGGCAATATGATCGCGCACCAGTTGTTTTATCTCCTTAATCTCTTTAAAACCGCCATCCCGCTTGCGGTCATAAACGAGTTCCTTGTTGATGAATAGGGTATAGCGACCAGCGATTTCGCTGGGTCTGAGCGTTACCTCGGCTAGTTCGGTTT
>JAGKTB010000303.1:0-9818 GCA_018993145.1 Flavihumibacter sp. | reverse complement strand
TAAGAAAAAGACCGCCAGCGTGCCATCAGTGATTACATGATCAACCTGAAGGCTGAAATTGAAGTCCGTAACCTGCACAGCAAACTGGATCTGCTGATTACCGAACAAATGCAGACCCTTTTTGAGATTCAGAAAACACAGATTGATATGATGGATGACATGAAGGATCTTTTGATGAAGATCAAAAAGTCCGATGATTAGTATCAATCTTTGCTAACAGGGTTCTATCTAGTTTCGTAACGAAATCTGACCGGCTATGATTCCAGCACTTACACCAGACCTGAGAAAGGTACTGGAGGCGGTTCATTATCGGCCTGCAGTATCTATTGTGTTGCCGTTTGATCCAAAAATGACGGCAAAGGACAGCCTATCTGCTTCTTTGAAGAACACCTGCGACCAGGTGGAAAAATCCCTTTTGAAGCAATACCCCGCCGAACTGGCCTTGCTATTGCTCCAGCGGTTACGAAATCTGCTGAATCAACTGAACTACAGTACGCATAAAAAGAGTATTGCACTGTTTCTCTCTCCGGTGTTTGAGAAACTATTGTATCTCGATATGGATGTAGTGCCGAAAATCATCATTGACGATTCATTCGAAATCCGGGATCTGATTGATTGCAAAATAGTTTCGCGGCAATTCCTGGTATTGTTGCTGCATAGTCAGCACATGCACATTCTTCTGGGAGAACCGGGTAAACAGCAACGTATTCTGTCTGCTCCAATTGAGTATTCATTGCCCACATCCATTAAACAGGCCGATCAAACCCTTGAACAATTAATGCGGGCTTACCAGTTACCGGCCTTTGTATTGGGAGAGGAGAAATTAATCGGGATCTTCAGTAACGCAAACAATTGCACCGGAAGCATCATTGACTACATTGAATTTTCCGGAACCGAGAAAGATTCGGATCAAATTGACGAGGTACTCAAACCCTATCTTGAAAAATGGTCAGACTGGAAAGAGGCGGCAGTGCTGCAGCGATTGAAGGAAGCCGGTAAATCACAACGATTGACAATCGGTATGTCTGAAGTTTGGAAAGAAGCCATGCACCACAATGGCAAGTTGCTGGTAGTGGAACGCGGATTTCATTTCGATGGATTTCAGCCCCACAATCCTTACTCTTATGTGAAGGATGCGGTGGATGAGATCATTGAAAAAGTACTGGAATCAGGAGGAGATGTTGAATTTGTGAAGCAAGGAAAGCTGACCGAGTACGGACAAATTGCACTGGTTCGTTTTTATTGAATCCGTGCCCAACAGCATAATTATGAGTAAATCAGCCTGGATCAGACGCTTTCGCGAAATCGGTCTTACAGATGTACCCAGCGTGGGCGGAAAAAATGCATCCCTTGGTGAAATGATCTCCCGCCTTGCTTCCTTTGGTATCCCGGTTCCTGACGGCTTTGCTACAACTGCCCTTGCATTTGAAGATTTTCTTAGCCAGAACAGGCTGCATCTGCCCTTGCGCGAACTCATCCAGCAACTGGATCATGTTCATTACAGCAATCTGCGGGAAATCGGATCTGCAGCCCGCAAGTTATTGATGGAGGCAGAATTGCCCATTCATTTAAAGCAGGCTGTACTGGAGGCCTATAAGGAACTTGGAAAGCAAGAACCAATTGCTGTAGCTGTGAGAAGCAGTGCCACTGCTGAAGATCTGCCCGAAGCCAGTTTTGCAGGTCAGCACGAATCCTATCTGAATATCCGTGGAGAAGAAGCCCTGCTGCAGGCAGTGAAAAAATGTTTCGCCTCTCTGTATACTGACCGCGCAATCAAATACCGGGAAGATCATGGTTTTCAACACGAGAAAGTGGCTTTATCAGTTGGGGTACAGATAATGGTTCGTTCAGACATCTCCTGTTCAGGTGTGCTGTTTACTTTGGAACCTGAATCCGGCTTCCGGGATATTATTCATATTTCCGGTGTATGGGGCCTCGGAGAAAACATTGTGCAGGGCACTGTTACACCGGATGAATTCATGGTGTTCAAACCTACTTTGGGTAAAGCAAAGCAGCCGATTCTGCAGAAACGGCTCGGCGAAAAGGAACAAACCATGATCTATGGCGATACTACTGAAACGCCTGTACTTAACCTTCCAACTTCACCCGAAAAGCGAAGCGTTTTTGTTCTTACAGATGAGGAGATTATTCAACTTGCTTCCTGGTCCAGGATTATTGAAGAGCACTATGCCAAGCCCATGGATATTGAATGGGCAAAGGATGGATTGCAAGAGCAACTTTATATCATCCAGGCCCGCCCTGAAACAGTGCATTCCCGCGCGAATCCATTGTTGCAGAAAGAATATAAAATTGAGAAGGCAGGCGCCAGGTTACTGACATCCGGCCAGGCGATTGGATCTGCAGTTGCCATGGGTACTGCCAGGTTGCTGAAGAGCACAGCTGAAGCTGATAAACTACAGCCCGGTGAGATCATTGTCACCGATCTTACCAGTCCCGATTGGGACCCCATTCTAAAAAAATCCGGCGCGATTATTACCAATAAAGGTGGACGTACCAGTCACGCTTCCATTGTTGCCCGCGAATTAGGTGTGCCGGCAATTGTAGGTTGCGAAAATGCAACTGAACAGATTCAGGATGGACAGCCCATCACGGTATCCTGTTGTGAAGGTAAAACGGGCAGGGTTTATGAAGGCTTGCTGAAACTGGAAACCATTGAGCATGATTTTAGTACGATCAGCAAGCCCGAACATACCGGTATCATGCTCATCACCGGTGATCCGGAAAAAGCCTTCCAGTTATCTTTTTATCCTAATGATGGAGTGGGATTGATGCGCATGGAGTTCATCATCACGCATGCCATCAAAGTTCATCCGATGGCATTGGTGCAGTTTGATGAACTCGCAGCAGACGCGGCAGACAAGCAGGCCATCGCAACACTTACTAAAGGATATGCGGATAAGAAGGAATATTTTATTGACAAACTTTCACAGGGTATTGCTACCATCGCAGCAGCTTTTTATCCTAAGCCGGTGATTCTTAGGATGAGTGATTTCAAATCGAATGAATATGCCAACCTGCTGGGTGGTGCTGCATATGAACCCAAAGAGGAAAACCCCATGATTGGTTTCCGGGGTGCCTCCCGCTATTATCATGAAAAGTATAGAGAAGGTTTCCGCCTGGAATGTGAAGCCGTAAAACGTGTGAGAGAGGAAATGGGGCTCACGAATGTTAAAGTCATGATTCCCTTCTGCCGCACGGTGGAAGAAGCTGCAAAGGTGGTGGAACAAATGAAACTATTTGGTTTGGAAAGAGCTGCGAACGGTCTTGAATTGTACATGATGGTGGAGATTCCAAGCAATGTTTTGCTGGCAAAAGAGTTCGCCCGCTATTTTGATGGTTTTTCAATCGGTTCCAATGATCTCACTCAGCTGACACTGGGCGTGGATCGTGATTCAGCACTGGTAAGTGCTCTCTTTAATGAACAGAACCCTGCCGCCAGGGAAATGATCCGCCTGGCAATAGAATATGCACATGTTGCAGGCCGGCCAATTGGCTTATGCGGACAAGCACCCAGCGATGATCCTTCCTTTGCCGGCTTCCTTGTAGAAGCAGGTATTGATACCATCTCCTTTAACCCGGATGCGCTGCTGAAAGGCATGGAAAATGTGAAACGTGAGACGTGAGAAGGGAGAAGGGAGGAAAGGCCTTTCCTCCTTTTTTCCATCTTCCATTCCTCCGTACCTAATATGTTAAATTGTCCTTTCTTCTAAATTTCCCACAAATTCTTCAATTTATAAGAAAGCTCCTGCGATTGTAAATCCATACATTTGCATCCTTCAATGAATTTTAATCATGGATTGGAAACAGTTTGAGAAAGTGTCAAAGGCAATGGGTGATCAGAACCGCCTCCGAATCCTCGAAGCAATTTCAAAGAAAAAAGGTGTTTTGGAATGTGCTGCTATTGTTCAGAAACTGGACCTGGCACAGCCTTCCATCAGTCATCACATCAAAACCCTGGTGGAAGCTGGACTGATCGAACCTGAAAAATCCGGTCGTAATTACACGTACATCCTGAACACGGAGCTGCTTGATAAGTATATCAAGAAGCTGAAGACGATTGCCGGCTAAGAAAGCCAACGTAGAAGCGAAACAAATCAAAAGATGAGAACAAAGTTACTCTTGTCCGCACTCCTGGTGGGGTGGTTACAGGGCAATGGACAGGCTGTTCCTGACAGTTTACCAAAACAACTGGACCTGGAACAGGCTATTGCATTTTCCCTGAAGAACCAGCCCCTGGTGCAGCAATCAGAAATCGATGAGAAAATTACAGCAGCCAATATCCGGAACCGGTTGGCCGACTGGTATCCGCAGGTGAATTTCAATTACAACCTGCAACACAACTTCGTAGTACAAACAAATATTATTGGCGGTAACCCGGTTAAACTGGGTGTCGACAATGTTTCTGCCCTGCAGTTTACGATGTCGCAAACCCTCTTTAACCGCGATGTGTTACTGGCGCGCAGAACCCGTACAGATGTATTGCAACAGTCCCTGCAAACCACCAAACAACGTAAGATTGATATTGTAGTGGCGGTTTCAAAAGCTTATTACGATGTGCTGGCTACCACACAACAGGTGAAAGTGGCAGATGAAAATATCCGTCGAATTGAACGCAGCCTGCAGGATGCCAAATTCCAGTACGATGCAGGCGTTGCTGATAAAACTGACTTCAAACGTGCTACCATCGCGCTCAACAATGCCAAAGCTTCCAGAATTGCCAATGAAGAAATTCTAAAAGCAAAACAGGAATACCTGAAATCGCTGATGGGATACCCAGTAGAAGCGCCAATCGATTTGCTATATGATAGTGCAGCACTGGAACAATCCATCACCGCACCGGCGGATGAAAATCCGGAACTGAATAACCGGATCGAATACCAGTTGCTGACTACACAAATCAAATTGCAGGAAGCCAATCTTAAATACAATAAGTGGGCCTACCTGCCGAATGTATCACTGAATGGCGCCTATAACCTGAACTACCTGAACAATCAGTTTGCGAAACTCTACAATGTGAACTATCCAGCGTCCTTTGCAGCCATCACTCTGGGTTTTCCGATTTTCCAGGGAGGAAAAAGAAAATCTGCCATCGATGCGGCAGAATGGCAACTGGAGCGCACCAAGCTGGACCTGCTCAGTCTGAAGAATTCTGTGAATGCAGCGTACTCGCAGGCAATTGCAACCTATAAAAGCACCTACACCAATTACCTGGCACTGAAAGAAAACCTCGATCTCGCCAGGGAAGTGTATGATGTGATTCAGTTGCAATACCGGAATGGTATTAAAACCTACCTGGAAGTGATCAATGCGGAAACAGATCTGCGTACCGCCACCATCAATTATTATACAGCATTATATAATGTACTGGCCAGTAAAGTGGACGTACAAAAAGAACTCGGACAATTTAACTTTTAATCAACTGGTATGAGAAGCATTTTATATACAGCCTTAATCGGATCAATTCTTTTAGCAGCCTGTGGTCAGCAACAACAGGCGGGTCCCATGGCTCCAGCAGCAGTGAATGTAACACTGGAAGCTGTAAAGCCGGGTAACCCACTTTATTACGATGAATTTCCTGCTACTTTAACTGCCCTTAACCAGGTGGAATTACGTGCACAGGTCAGCGGTTTTGTTACCGGTATTCATTTTAAAGATGGTCAACGCGTGCGCAAAGGCCAACTGCTCTATAGCATCGACGCCCAATTATATAACGCCAACTACCAGCAGGCAGTAGCTAACCTGAATGTACAGGAAGCTAACCTTGCCCGCGCTCAGAAAGATGCAGATCGGTATCATGAACTGCAGAAGAATGATGCGGTTGCACGCCAGTTGGTAGACAATGCGGATGCAGCCCTGGAAGTAGCAAAAAAACAGGTGGATGCTGCTAAAGCGTCTATTTCAGCTGCTCAAACAAGCGTGCGTTACACACGCATCACAGCTCCATTTGACGGACTGATTGGAATATCCCTGGTGAAACCAGGGGCGCCTGTTACAGCCGGACAAACCATTCTCAATACAGTTTCAACTACCGGAGAGATGGCTGTTGATTTCAACCTGGATCAATCACAGATTTATCGCTTTAGCCAACTCTTAAACGCAGCACCCAAAGATTCCATCTTCCGGCTTGCTTTTGGTAGCGATGAATATCCTGCACCCGGCAAACTCGTATTGCTGGATCGTGCCGTGGATGCACAAACCGGAACCATCAAGGCAAGAGTGGTTTTCCCAAACAAAGAAGAACGCCTCCGTGCCGGCATGAATGGAACGCTGAAAGTGAAGAATGCCTCCGGAGAGCAGGCTTTGCTGATTCCATATAAAGCGGTGGTAGAGCAACTGGGTGAATTCTTCGTTTATAAAAAAACCGACAGCAGTACAGTAACCCAACAAAAAGTAAAACTGGGTAAACCTATTGGAACTGATATCATTATCCAGTCCGGACTGCAGGCAGGTGACTCTATTGTCACACAAGGAGTACAAAACCTGCGGGAAGGCGCGAAGATTGTTTCTGTTCCGCCAGCAGCACCTGCTCCAGCCAAACAATAATTCCGATTCATCAGAAGAAGTACGAATAGCATGATAGCAGATATATTTATTAAAAGGCCTGTAACAGCCATTGTAGTATCCATCGTGATTGTATTGGTGGGTATTATTTCGCTGATCAATTTACCGGTTGCCCAATACCCCGATATTACTCCTCCTACTGTTTCTGTTACCGGTAACTTTATCGGTGCCGATGCACAAACAGTAGAGCAAACTACCACTACTGCCATTGAAACACAGATCAATGGTACACCTGGTATGACCTATATGACCAGTAACAGTACGGCAAGCGGACAAAGCAGTATTACGGTCAATTTTGAAGTGGGTACCAATATTGATATTGCCACCCTTGATGTGCAAAACAGGGTGAGTGTAGCAGAACCCACTTTGCCGGATGCGGTTAAGCGCTTAGGGCTTACTGTTAGAAAGAGAAATCCGAGTGTGATGATGGTACTTGGATTCTATTCTCCCAACGGATCACACGATGCCACTTTTATCGGGAACTATGTGAACCTCTATGTGAAAGATGCGATTACCCGTGTGAAAGGAGTAGGTGATGTATTCACCCGTGCAGATGATTTCTCCATGCGGGTATGGCTCAATCCGGAGAAACTGGCAGCCCTGAATATGACGCCGGCTGAAGTAAACCAGGCACTGCAGGAGCAAAACCTGCAGGTGGCAGCAGGTACGGTGGGTGGTAATCCGCAACCGGGTTCCCAGGCTTTTGAATACACCATCCTTACCAACAGTCGCCTTACCACGCAGGAGCAATTCGAGAACATCATTGTAAGAACCCGCCCTGCAGATGGCTCTATTGTATACCTGAAAGATGTAGCCCGCGTAGAATTGGGAAAATTCGATTACGGTATTAACGCCTTTGTGGAAAATGGAAAAGCTGCTGCCTTCCTGCTGATTTACCAGGCTCCTGGCGCAAATGCCCTGGACACGTATAAAGGTATCCAGAAAGCCCTGGATAACCTGCGCCCCACTTTCCCCAAAGACATTGATTATGTAGTTCCCCTGGAAACTGTTTCGGTGGTGGAAGAATCAATCAGCGAAGTATTACATACACTCGTGGAGGCACTTATACTTGTGGTATTGGTTGTGTTCCTTTTCCTGCAAAGTTGGAGAGCTACTTTCATTCCCTTGCTCGCGATTCCCGTATCACTGATTGGTACCTTTATTTTCTTTGGTCCCCTTGGCTTCACGATCAACACCCTCACGCTCTTTGCCTTTGTATTAGCCATCGGTATCGTGGTGGATGATGCGATTGTAGTGGTGGAGGCTGTGCAGCATAATATTGACCATGAAAAAATGTCGCCAAAGGAAGCAACGCAAAAGGCGATGAAGGAAATATCCGGGCCTGTTATTGCGATTGCATTGATCCTGGCTGCGGTATTCATTCCGGTTGGATTTATTCCCGGCATTGTAGGGCGATTATATCAGCAGTTCGCGATAACCATTGCAGTATCTGTATTGATCTCCGCTTTTGTGGCGCTTTCACTTACTCCTGCTCTCTGTACCCTGATGCTGCGGCCCTCTAAAGATGCGGATGCCAAGAAAAATATCCTGGAGAAGTTTTTCTACAGTTTCAACAACTGGTTTAATAAAGTAACCCGTGGTTATGCGAAATCAGTAGGTGGATGGATCCGCCGCACACCCTGGGTCCTGGGAATGATGATCGCTTTGTTTGTCGGACTCTTCCTTTTATTCAAAGCCAAACCAACAGGGTTTATTCCAACTGAAGATGAAGGTCGTGTATTGGTTACCTATGAAATGCCGGAAGCGACTTCCACTACCCGAAGCGTAGAAATGAATAATGAACTCATCAAACGTATCAGTGCGATTCCTGAAACAAGAGTAGTGGGTGGCCTGGCAGGTTTGAATATCATCAGTTTTTCCAATAAATCAAATGCCGGTACCGTATTCGTAAATCTCAAATCCTGGGATCTCAGAAAAGATAAGGGACAACATGCTATGGATGTTATGAATAAGATCAGGGCAGCAACAGCAGATATCAAAGAAGCAAGGATCCTGGTTATTGCGCCACCTGCAATTCCCGGATTGGGTTCAACTTCCGGATTCTCCTTTGAATTGCAGCAATCCGGTGGTGCAGATGATGTCAAGAAGTTTGAACAGGTGGTAAATGAGTTTGTAGGTAAACTGAACCAGCGACCAGAAATCGCCATGGCATATACTTTCTTTAATGCACGCACGCCTTCTTATAAACTGGATGTGGATCGCGAACAGGCAAAAAAGCTGGGGGTTCAGGTTTCTGAAGTCTTCAGCACCCTGTCGAATTTCCTGGGTAGCAGTTATATAAATGATTTCAATATTTATGGAAGAAACTTCCGGGTGGTAAGCCAGGCCGATAGCAATTACAGAAGTTCGCTGGCAGGCGTGGAGAAGTTTTATGTGCGCAACAGTATGGGTAATATGATCCCGCTGGGCTCTCTTATCAAAACACAGGTGATCGAAACACCGGCAGTGATCAACCACTTCAATATCTTCCGGTCTGCACAGATCAATGGTTCCGCTAAACCGGGATATAGCAGTGGTCAGGCTATTCAGGCCCTGCAGGAAGTGGCTGCTACCCTGCCAGCCGGTTATACCTATGAGTTCTCCGGATTAACCAGGGAGGAAGTAGCAGCAGGTAGTCAGCAAACCATCATCTTCGTGATTTCAGTTGTGTTTGTATTCCTCTTCCTGGCAGCCTTGTATGAGAGCTGGTCGGTTCCTTTCTCGGTGTTGTTTGCAGTTCCAATCGGGGCTTTCGGATCAATCCTGACCCTTACCCTGATACCCTCCCTGTCGAACAATATTTATGCGCAGATTGGTTTGATCACACTAATTGGTTTGGCTGCCAAAAACGCCATCCTGATTGTTGAATTTGCGAAAGAGCGGGTAGATAAAGGAATTGATATTGTGTATGCAACCCTGCAGGCGGTTCAACTTCGTTTGCGCCCCATAGTTATGACATCCCTGGCCTTTATCCTGGGTGTATTGCCGCTGGCATTTGCAACCGGTGCTGCTGCTGAATCGCGCCGGACAATCGGCTGGACGGTATTTGGAGGTATGATTGCTGCAACTACCCTTGCCATTTTCGTAGTGCCGGTATTGTATGTACTGATCACCAAACTTGCCTATGGTAAAAAGCTGAAAGAAATCAAGGCCCAGAAAGACCTGGAAAGCCAGATTGATCAGCATATCGTAGAAAGCAGAAACTAATGGAAGTATGAATTATGAGTTATGAATTA
>JAGKTB010000302.1:0-5778 GCA_018993145.1 Flavihumibacter sp. | reverse complement strand
GCTTGTCAGCGATGGATACCTGAAAGGAGATTTACCCGCTTCCATTTCAATTTATACGGCCAAAGCGGATTATAACACCACTCTGAAAGGCGAGTGGAAGATGGAAGCCGGAATTAAATCAAGCAGGGTCAAAACTAATAACCAGGCCAACTATTTTAATTCTGCTGGCAGCAGCTGGATACCGGATTATGGTAAAACCAATCATTTCCTCTATGAAGAATCGATTTATGCTGGTTATCTGAATACAAATAAAAAATTCGGGAAATGGTCAGCACAAGGTGGCCTCCGGTTTGAACAGACCAGTTATACTGGTAACCAGCTGGGAAATCCGGAAAAGAACGACTCCAGTTTCCGGCGCAATTATGCCAGTCTATTTCCAAGCATTTACCTGACACACGAATTAGATTCCAATCATACTTTTACAATACAAACCGGAAGAAGAATCAATCGTCCAGCTTATCAGCAGCTAAACCCCTTCCTTTTCTTTATCAACGAATACACTTACCAGGTAGGTAACCCTTATATACAGCCGCAGTTTACCTGGAATTTTCAGTTTTCGCATACCTATAAGGGTTGGCTGACTACCTCATTGGAATATGGCGATACTAAACAATATTTCTCACAAATCTTTAAAACCGAAGGCAGGGTAACGATTCTGACAGAAGGCAATCTCGCTAACATGAAAAACCTGAACCTAAGTCTGACAGCACAGCTTAAGCCGGCAAAATGGTGGTCTGCTACCATTAATCTTACCGGTACCTACCAGAAGGTTAGCGGCGTTGGGATGAATAGTGATTTCAACAGTGAAATGTTCAGCGGCAACGGGAATATCAACAATCAGTTTAAGTTCGGAAAAGGATGGTCTGCCGAATTATCCGGGTTTTACAATGCAAAAAGCAGGGATGCGCAATTCACCATTTATGGCTTTGGCCAGGTTGCAGCAGGTATTGGTAAACAGATCCTGAAAGGTAAGGGCAACATCCGCCTGAATATGAGAGATATCTTTTTCACTCAACAGATTCAGGGAGATATCCGTTATCAGAATGTACGGGAGAGATTCAATCAAAGCAGGGACAGCAGGGTAGCAACAATCAGCTTCAACTGGCGCTTTGGCAAGCAATTGGGTGAATCCAGAAGAAAAAACAGTGGTGCAAGCGAAGAACAGAATCGTGTTCGGGCTGGTGGCTAATCAACTTGTATGATCTGAAACAATCACCCATTTTGCATTAATTTTTTTGAACAGCAGCGTGAAATGTCCACCAACATCACCGGCATCGCGGGTAAGCTGCCATTTGCCAACTATCATCCAATAATCTGGAGCCAACGGGAGAAAATGAAGGAGATCAAATTTCAACCTGCCCATTTTTGCCTGGGAATTATAATTGGTTTTATATCGGCGAAGGGTGTTGGCATGACCATAGGTAACCCCGCTTGCTCCGATAAAAAGAAGGGAATCGGAGTTCCAGTAACCATCCATGAAAGCATCAATATCGCCTTTATTCCAGGCGGCTTCCTGAGCGGTTAATACGTTACGGATTGCCAACTCATCAGTATGTTGGGCAAAACTGCCAATTGAAAACCCAATCAATACAATACTAAGCAAGAGTTTCATGGAAATTATTTTCTGAAAGGTAGAGATCGATCCCGAATCGATAAAATGGATCGTATGCTGTTATTTTGCAGTTTAGAAGCATATGAAAAAGATTTATCACCTTGGAAATTGTGACACTTGTCAGAAAATCCTGAAAGAAGTAGATGCAGAAAAAAAGAAAGCCCAGCTGCAAGAAATCAAAACGGAACCTATTACCCCAGACCAACTGGACCAGATGAAAGAATTGGCCGGCAGTTACGAATCGTTGTTTAGCAGGCGTGCATTGAAATACAGAAGTATGGGACTACATGAACAAACGCTGACCGAAAAAGATTACCGCCGACTCATACTGGAAGAATACACCTTTCTTAAACGTCCGGTTGCCATTGTTGGAAATCAAATTTTCATTGGCAATACAAAGGCGGTAGTGGATGCGCTGAAGAAAGCATTATAATACTGCGGCATCGTCATTGAAGAGACGAATCACAAATAGGCTCAGATTTCTGTATGGCGGAACATATTCAGCAAACAGATTGCGGGTTGCTTCCGATTTGCTGAACTGGTCGTTTAACCTGGTCCAGAAATCCGGCCAGTAAATGTCCTGTTCCTGCAATAAAAGCGCATTCAACTCCTGGATCATAGGGTCATTAATCAGTTTGGAACCAATTTGCTTAGTAGCTACGATCTGGGCCTCAGGACTTTTTCCAGCCACTGTCAAAATTTTTTTATCCCCGCCACAGGATCCCAGAATAGCGAGTTTCATATAAGGTTGAAGGTATCCCAAAGTGGTAGGCAGGTGATAACTATGGCCCCGGTGAATGATGATCCCTGGTTTAATATTTTGACGGGTCAGGTATTCGAGCAATTGTTGCTGCGCCTTCTCATCCTCCCGAAAAGTGTGATCAAGGGGAAGATTAGCATATATATTAACCAGCTGCATGGATTTTTTAGAACAGATTTCTATCCATTTAGGTAGTCTTGCAATTTCCCAAACGGATGTGTCCCGGAACAGTTGTAAAAAATTAGAAAAACTAGCCTTACCATCTTCATCTCCATAAAATAAAACAAGCTGATGAATCACCTGGTCTGAACCCATAATCGATTTCAGTGAAAGCAACTCATAATTACCTAACCGGGCAAATAGTTCCTGCCTGGAAGCAGGATTGTTTGCAACCTGGTAAATCTGGTCCAGAATTTTGTAAAGACGAATTCCGTAAAAATTATCTGTGTTCCTGCATCGCTGCAGGTTTTCCTCCAACAATTCTCCCACGATCGTATTAGCAAGTGAATCCGATGATAAACTGATAAATGCATCTGCCACATCCATCGCTTCTTCCAGACCGCTTTCACGATCTGCCTCAATGCCGGAGACAAATCGCGATAAGAGAAGTTTCCGCTCTCTTTCAGGCATATTTGCGAGGTAATCTCCCAGCACGTTATAATGGGAGCAGATTCTGATAAATTTTCTGAACTGGTCATAGGCCACCATTTCCATGAGGCTATCTGACCGTCCTGCCGGAACCTGTTGCATCATACGTTTGTAGATTCCCAGAAAACTGGAAGTATACAATTCATCTTCACCGGTGGTAATCAGATAATACAAATCAATAGTGCGTAACGGCTGAATACTCGCAAATCTTGTAGCCTGACCATTCTCATGCAGATCATTGATTGGCTTGATGTAAAAAGCCATGGCCTTATCGTGTAGTGCAGTGCGGAGTGCAGGCTGCATTCCGACAGAGGAGCCGACAGGTTTTGTTCTGCGCATTTCCTGAATCGCATCCACCAATGTTTGGTAATAACCATTAACGTTAGAACTCCTAAGTGTCAGCAGGCTGTCTGCTGTATACTTTTTTTCAACAAGTCCGGATGCAAAATGAGCCAGCTCCCCTACATTACGATTACCGGCCATATTTACCAACTCCTGAATCAGCGGGTGGGAGGAGCCCCGGATATAGGCAGCGAGGGGCGTTTGCTGTTGATTGATATATTGAATAAGTTTTACGGGAATTCGTTCCGCAATGAAAACAAGAGCTGTGTCTTTATAGGGAAAGTCGGGCCTCCTCTCCAGAAATGGAAAAAGATTCTCAACTCCAACTGCCACCCTCCTTACATCAGCCAATTGCTGAAGTCGTTTTCCCACCGGGTATAACCGAAAAGCATCCGCCATCAATTGGGTTCTTTTGGCTCCAAAACCTGCCATAATTCCCTGCAGAGGAAGGTCATTTACCACTGCATTTGCTATTTGCGGAAATTTTTCGAGTGCATATGGGATATCGTACACATCGTATTGCTGTTGCTGAAGGCTCGCCCGAAGTGTTTGTAAAAAATACCGGAGACTGGTAATGCTGTTAATCCGTTCTTTGGGTTTACTTTCTTCCCTTTCTGAGAAAGCAGCCTGTAAACTATCGATGGTAAAGTAGGCGAATTCTCTAATCCGGATTCTGATTCCCTCTTCTCCTCTGAACTGATTGAGAAATTGCCTGTACTGTATCTGTTCAGCATCCAACAGTGCATTTGCCTCTGACAGGTTAGCCTGAGCACTTGCCGACAGGGTAAAGGAAAAAAAACAGCATATAAATAGTAAAATTCTCTCGCTACGGCTCATGTTTAGATTTCAGCCTCAAGTTACGCTGAAAAATGCATACCGCCTGCTACTGGGCAAACTGGAGCAGAATTCCGGATACCGCTTCGGACGGTCCGAATGCTTCCAGTAATTGCTGGTAATGATTGGGTTTGATTTTTTCAAAATGTGTGGCTTTTCTGGCTTCTGTCCAGCCAGCTCGCAGTTGTTCAATTACTTGAGGATTATCCTGGTGTACGATTAACAAACAAGCCACCAGTTTTTCCTGTAGTGCAACAGGAAGGCGGGTATTTACCAGTGCCGGGCCAAGGGGTATCTCAGGTGATACAGCAATCTCCCGGAGCTCATTTTTATAACCGGGATTCTCCTGTTGGTACACCAGAAACGCATCCTGACCCATCGCAGCCAGATCGGCGCTCCCATTTATTATTGTTTCCACAGCTTCTTTGTGTGTTCCGGCATACTGGAGTGATTTGAACTCCTTCTCGGGACTTGAAATCATCCGGCTATTCAGGAGCAATCGGGGTACCAGGTTGCCAGAAGTAGAGCCCGGCGCAACAAGTGCAAGCCTGATTTCAGCACTTTTTTCCTTTAGTTTGCTCCAGTTGATAGTTGAATTGTTTCTGGCTAGGAAGGAAGTCTTGTAGACATCCTTGGTATCTTTTGGTACAACCCAGGTAACAGGAGCCCACATAGGATGTTTCTTTTCAGAAGCAGAAAGTAACAGATAGCCAAACGTATTGATAAAGCCAAGGTCAACTTCTCCCATTTGAAGCGCTGTGATAAACTCGGGAACGGATTGATAAGAGTGGATCTCTACCTGGATACCTAATGTTTTCTCGATATGATTTGCCAGTGGTTCTAGATTGACAATTCGATTGTTGGTGTCGTACCGGTATGTAGCCAATCTAAAAGTTTGAGCAGTTCCTTCAGTAATCAGAAATACGAGAAATAAAAAAAGACTGATCCGCATCATGCAACAAATATCAGGCAGTAACTTAAACTGCATAAAAGAAAACGGTTCTCTGGTTCTATTATAATTTTAAAGGCCTATAATAAGGATTGCCTCCAGTTGATTTGAACCAATTCCGCGGGACAACTCTTCTATTTTGATTTGCTGATTAACACGATAGATTTTTTGTGCAGTCAAATGATAAAATATCTTTTTCCCCTGAACCATTTCAATTGGCTTTTCAATTATGAGCGGATCTTCAGGACCGGGGTAGCTGGTCAATTGTCGGATGGGCACAAGTGTATCCCAAATCCTGACAGGCATTGCATTTTCCAATTTGGTCTGGTGAATTGTTAACCGGATGCCAGCATCCTTTGACACTGGTTGCTCCTGCCTAATACGCGGGTCAGAAAAAATTTTAAACTGTACGAGCCCGGCTACTGGTTTTGGATTGGATGGCAGCGGTGGCGGACTGACCGATTTATTGCAAGCCGCAATTAATGCGCATGCAAGCACAAATGGTAAAAGGTTCATGATGGATAGGTAAAATGGTTAATGGATCTACGAGATGAGCAACTCGATGGATCTTTCCGTTGCATGATTCCGACGAAAAATTCAGCCTTTCACATTTGACGCCGATGATACCGGATT
>JAGKTB010000301.1:0-3794 GCA_018993145.1 Flavihumibacter sp. | reverse complement strand
CAGGTAGAACTGGTAGAAGCCCCTGTTAACAGGCAGGTGGTATTTTCCATATACGCTGCCGGCGATTATTCAGCTCCATCCTTCCGGCAGGTGGAGACTGCTGTGACCCTCACCGCAGGTGTAATCAATATTGAAACTGGTGTGTTTACGAAAACATGGGATACGGTGATATCCAGGCCAATTCTGGATTTTCCTGTTGAGGAGCAAGCAGTAACGATTGAAAAATCTATCCCGTTACGTTTAAACAAAGAAAGATTACAAGTCGCTCATTCCATTCGCTATAACAACAACGGGCAACTATCCCAAACAGCCAACTTTGAAACAGTGCCTTCTGATCAGGTTCGGCATCTTAAGATAATTGGGCTCTGATCGGGCATGATTTTTTATAACTACTGGTATGCAAGTGTATGCCAGTAAGTTACTATTGATTGTAAGTATCCTGCTCCCGGTTGCAGTAGTTGCTCAGGATACCCTTCCTCCTCCTTATGCAACCCGCTCCGCAATGAATTTCAGCAACGTGATTGGGTGGAAGAAGGACCAGGCACCCATCGCGCCAGCAGGTTTCAACGTAACCAGGTATGCGGATGCTTTTCAGAATCCGCGCTGGATGTATCAACTGCCCAATGGTGATGTGTTGGTCGCGGAATCTAATACTCCGCATGGATTCCTGGAAAAGATGGGTGCCGCCATTGTCGGTGCCAACAAATCCAATGATATGCGAAAAAGTGCCGACAGGATTACCCTGCTGCGGGATATCAATCAGGATGGCTTTCCTGATCAGCGCACTGTTTTCCTGGAGAACCTGAACCTGCCTTTTGGAATGCTCTTGCTAAAGGATAATTTCTATGTCGCCAACACCGACGGTTTATGGATCTACCCTTACACTGCGGGTCAGCTTATGATTAGCCAACCTGGGAAAAAGATCCTCGATCTGCCTGCCGGAAAACACAACCGGCACTGGACCCGGAATATCATTACTAATAGAGAGGGTACCAAAATTTATATCGCGATTGGATCAGGCAGTAATGTGGCTGAGAAAGGATTAATGGAAGAAAAAGACAAAGCCCGGATCTGGGAAATTAATCCCGATGGCAGCGGACTTAAAGTATATGCAACCGGCCTGCGGAACCCGGTGGGAATGGATTGGGAGCCTGCATCTCAGACCCTATGGGTCACCGTTAATGAGCGGGATGGCTTAGGTGATAACCTGGTGCCCGACTATTTCACTGCTGTACAGGAAGGCGGATTTTACGGCTGGCCCTTTAGTTATTTTGGTCAGCATCCGGAGCCACGCATCAAAAAAGAGGAAATGGACAGTGCGCTGGTAAAAAAAGCTATTCAACCCGATATTTCCCTTGGTCCGCATACAGCCTCGCTGGGACTAGCATTCTACACCCACACCAGTTTCCCGGAAAAATACCGCGGTGGCGCATTTATTGCGCAGCACGGCTCCTGGAACCGGTCTAACCTATCCGGGTATGCTGTAGTATTCGTACCTTTTAGGGATGGAAAGCCATCCGGACCTCCGGAGGATTTTCTCACAGGATTTATTGTTGATCCGGAAAAAGATGAGGTGAGAGGACGACCTACCGGAATTATTGTATTGCAGGATGGTTCCCTTTTGCTGACAGACGATACCAGTGATACCATCTGGAGAATCTCAACAGCTGGTTAAATGCTTGCGCCATGGGATTAACAGCCTACCGAAAAAAGCGCGATTTTAATAGGTCACCCGAACCTCAATCGGGTAAGACAAACCCCAAACAGTTAATTTTTGTGGTGCAGGAACATCATGCTTCCCGGCACCATTTTGATTTCCGGCTGGAAATGGAAGGGGTACTCAAAAGCTGGGCAGTGCCAAAGGGACCATCCATGGATCCCAAAGAAAAAAGGCTGGCCATTATGACCGAAGATCATCCGTATGATTACAAAGATTTTGAAGGCATCATTCCCAAAGGAAATTATGGCGCAGGCAAAGTGAAAATATGGGATAGAGGAACCTATACTCCTATAGAAACAGTAAAGGGCAAAGCAGCACAGGAAAAACTACTACTGAAACAACTCAAAGAAGGATCCCTTAAAATTCAGCTGAATGGAAAAAAACTCAAAGGTGAATTTGCATTCGTAAAAACAAAAGGCATGGAAGAAAATGCCTGGTTGCTGATTAAACATAAAGAGATCCAGCCTGCAATTGCAACACTTCCTGAGCATTTTTCACCTATGCTGGCAACCCTGCATGCAACTCCTTTTGATGATACCGACTGGCAGTTTGAGATCAAGTGGGATGGTTACCGGGTACAGGCTTATGTAAATGGTTCTAAGGTGGAGTTGGTTTCACGAAATGGCAGCTCCTACACGAAAAAATATCATCCCATTACAAAAGCATTACAGAACTGGGGCGAGCAGGCCATACTGGATGGAGAACTGGTGGTGACAGATGAAAAAGGAATCGCGCGCTTTCAACAATTGCAACATTGGAAAAGCGAAGCGGATGGAGAATTGATCTATTATGTATTTGATCTGCTCTGGTACAAGGGAGAGGATCTGAGAGGTTGGCCCTTATCAGATCGGGTTCAACTACTCCAGCATATTCTTCCTGCAGCGCATCCATCCATCCGGTTGGGATTTACAATAAAGGGACGTGGTACTGAGCTGCTGGACAGTGCGCGGCAGATGGGATTGGAGGGTATCATCGCCAAGCGACTTAGTAGTACGTATCAGTCGGGGAAGCGTTCTCCTGATTGGTTGAAAATAAAAACACAGAACCGGCAGGAAGCTATCATTGTGGGTTATACGAAAAAAGCCGATTCTCCTAAATTGTTCAGTGCGCTTTTATTGGGCTTGTATAAAAATGGACAATTGCAGTATGCCGGAAAAGTTGGTACAGGCTTTACAGATAAACAACAGCAGGAATTAATCAAACAGTTTAAACCTCTTATTGTAAAACAGGCACCTGTTAAAAAGCCTGCTTTACGTGAATCAATCACCTGGCTCAAACCAGTACTTTTATGTGAGATAAGTTTTGCTGAAATTACAGAGCAGGGAGTATTCCGGCATCCTTCTTTTAAAGGTTTGCGGGATGATAAAGCTGCAGGAGAAGTGATCCTGGAGGAGCAACCGCAACTATTATTGACGGATCGCAGCCTGAAAACACAGGAGGTTACAATTAACCGCAAAGAACTAAAATTTACCAACCTCGATAAATTGTTCTGGCCGGAAGAAAAGATTACCAAACGCGATTTGTTGAATTATTATCACCACGTAGCCTCCTATATATTGCCTTATATAAAAGATCGTCCGCAGTCGCTGTATCGTTTCCCGGATGGATACAAGGGCAAACGCTTTTACCAAAAAGATGTTACGGGCAAAGTGCCGGATTGGTTGGCAACTTATCCTTATCGTGCTGAAGGCGACCGCCAGGATAAGAACTACCTGGTAGCTAAAGAGGAAGCCAGTCTCTTGTATATGGTGAATTTCGGATGCATTGAAATCAATCCCTGGAGCAGTACGCTGAAAAAGCCGGAGTATCCGGATTGGTGTTTACTGGATCTGGATCCTGGTACGAAAACGGATTTCAGTAAAGTGATCGATACAGCCAATGTTATTCATGCTTTATTAAAGCGTGTGGGAGTTCCGGCTTATGTAAAAACATCCGGATCATCCGGCATGCATATTTACATACCCCTTGGAAAAAAATACACTTATGAGCAGTCGCGGGAATTTGCACGGGAATTGGTAACAATGGGGCAACAGGAAACCAATCGGTTCACATCAACAGACCGAACTGTAAATAA
>JAGKTB010000300.1:0-3094 GCA_018993145.1 Flavihumibacter sp. | reverse complement strand
AACATCTTGATAACATTCCTGTGAAAGAAGTCCTACCCGGATTATTTGGAAAATTTCTGCATGGAGAAAAATCCTCCCTGGCTGTTTGGGATATCCGAAAAGGAGCTATCCTTCCGCTTCATGAACACGAAAACGAACAGATCACCTATATCCTGGAAGGAGAACTGCAAATGACAATCGGAGAAAACACAACCGTTTTCAAGGCCGGAAATGTGGAAATAATCCCTGCCAATATACCTCACAGTGCTATCGCATTGACAGACTGTAAGGTAATTGACAGCTGGGCTCCCGTTCGGGAAGCCTATCGTTGATTATTCCTCTTCCGCGGAATTCTTGAGTTTTCCCAAAACCGAATAGGCATTGGCGAGGACCAGTTCCTGCTTTTCCAGGTCCAGTGCAGTACTGCTGATGGCAAGCAACCCCTTACCTGCCTGTTCTGTTTGAACTTCCACCATTTCAAAGGTCAATGGCTTCACCTGGCGGAAAATGTATTGGTTGTTTCCAAAGCGAACCACTGCTTCTTCGGGTACTGTTAATGCTTTGCGCTTATCGAGGAAAACTGTAGCATTCAGAAACATTCCTGGCATCAGGTGATCTGGCATTTTCTCAAAATGACAATGCACGGTACCGCTCCGGTTTTCATCCACATTGCGGGTAAAAATTAAAATTTCACCCGGATATTCGATTTCAGGCTCATCCACAAACTGCATACTAACACGCTGGCCTACCCGAAGTTTTGCCATATCCTTTTCAAAAACGGTCAGCGCACCGTGCATATCATCCGGATTAATCAGCTCAAACAAAACATCGGTAGGATTTACATATTTACCGATGTTCACATTCACTTTGGAAACATATCCATTAATAGGTGAACGAAGCGCAACTGAACGGGATAAATTTTCGGACGTCAGTTGTTCCGGCTGCAGGCCTACCAGTCGCAGTTTTTCACCGAATCCTTTCAACAATACCTGCTGGCTTTCCACCTCTGTAGTCACCTGCTGCAACACTTTATCCGCATTCACTTTGTTCTCATTGAGAATCCGCTGGCGCTCCAGGTCCTGCTTAAGATAATCCAGTTTACTTTTGGTAACCAGGTAGTCCTGCTGCAATTGCACCAGGGCCTGATCCTCAATGGTACCAATCACCTCTCCTTTTCGCACCCGCATGCCCGGTAGTAAGCGAGTTGATTTTAAATACCCTCCCAACGGAAAACTCACCGATACTATATTCTGCGGGGGCACATCCACCACTCCGTTTACGGTTAGTGTACTGCTGATGTCTTTTGTTTCCGCTTTACCGGTAACAATTCCTGCCATTTGAAGCTGACTGCTATCCAGTTCAACCTGGTTAGTCAACAATTCTGATGCTGTTGTTTCGGATTTTGGTGCTGCAGTATTACAGGCCGCAACGACTAATACCGAATATATAATTGATAACTTTTTCATTGTTCTTAATTTCCATTTACAAAGTTCATCTCAACCAATTGCATATTGTAGGATTTCACTGCATCCAGGTAATTCAGCCGGATGTTCATGCTCTGATTCATCAGCATGGTCCATTGCAGGTAATCAATCTCTCCGTTTTCATAGGCTGTCCGGGCCTGCAGTTGTAGCGCATCCGCCTGCTTTTTACCGGATTGCCTGAAATAACTGATCTGATCGCGTGATTTTTTCATTTCCTCTTCCAGTTGTAGTTGGCGGTACTGAAGCGACTGCAGCAAAGCGGAAGCCTGCGTAGAAGCCTGTTCCGCCTGAATTTCAGCGGCTTTAACCCGGGTGCGGGTAGCTTTCATAAACAAGGGAAGCCCCATCGTAAAATTGACTGAATGAAAGCGGTAACCCGGACCAAAATAGAGATTATCTACCCCGTTTTTGCTTTGATATCCCACAATGGACATATTGGTATACCCTACTGTAAACTCGGGCAGCAACTGTGCCTTTTCTGTTTTACCTGAAGCCCTGGCAACTTCTCCCAATTGCTCCAGATAACGGAGTCCGGGTGCACCGGTTAACCCCGCAGCTTGAATAGGTTCCAGCAAGGGCTCCTGGTAAAGAGGCTGATAATAATCAGTTGTGTTTGTAAGCGCCATCAATCGCTGCTGAATCGCCCGGCGGTCCTGCACCAACTGACGCAACTGCAATTGCAATTGTTCCAGCATGGCATCCGCCGTTGTTTTTTCCAACTGGTTAGACTCACCGGTTTCTAAACGCAATGCTGCTGCTTTACCAAACCGGCTGTAAACCGTATCAAGTGATTGTAAAACCAACTCCCGCTCCCGGATATCTATCAATTGCAGATACAAGATCCGGATTTCTCTTTTGAGTTCATTCACCTGAATACCGGTAGCCGCTTCCTGCAATCGCTCCTGCTGTGCATACAGATTCTTTTGAGATCTATACACTGCAGGCAATTGCAATCCCTGGTTCAAAAAGAGCCGATTGTCGTTGAATACGGAATTAAACCGGCCATACTCAATACCCAGTGCGGTTTTCGGTAACTCAACTGTTCCTGATTGAAGGACTTTATAATAATCCTCCTGCTGCCTGGCCGCCTTTAAACCCAGGTTTTGCCGCTCTGCCAGTACCAGCAATGAATCAAGAAGAACAGGATATTCATTTATCACTTGTGCCTGTACGTTAGTAGACCCTAATCCGGCAAGTACGAATAATACCAAGGATACGGTCTTTTTACCTATACCCCATTTCTTTTCTATCCATACATACAAAACAGGAAGGAGAAAGAGGGTGAGAATGGTTGCCGTTAACAATCCGCCGATAACAACAGTGGCAAGCGGGCGTTGTACTTCGGCACCCGGGCCTTGACTAAGCGCCATCGGCAAGAAACCGAGGGAAGCAACAGATGCTGTCATTAATACCGGACGCAATCTCAAACTGGTACCTTCCATAACAATATCCTTAAGTGAATGACTGCCTTCTTTTTTAAGGCGATTGAATTCTGCAATCAATACGATCCCGTTTAAAACTGCCACACCAAAAAGTGCAATAAAGCCGATTCCAGCTGAAATGCTGAAAGGCATATCACGGAGGTAGAGCGCGAACACACCACCGATCGCAGATAATGTAATGGCTGAAAA